>NZ_JBWKXQ010000014.1:0-111613 GCF_059423125.1 Variovorax sp. GW531-E2
GTGAGGTCAGGCTCAGGCCCAGGCTGTTACCGCTGACGATGGCTACCATGATTTTTGTCCGATCGGGGTTCAGAAAATGTACTGAACCACGTGGCAGGCGCCTACGGGCCTGGATGCCCCAAGCAAAAGGACACACCTTCGAAACGCGGTTCTCGCCAATGCATCCGGCGCTTACAGAGCTTGTTTAGAAGCTGACAAGATCTGTCGGGATTGGCTAAACAAGTCTCAGCATGTGCGGATGCATTTCGCAAATCATGAGTCGTTCGGTCGCGGCTTGAAAGCGAGCTCCAGTAGGCGTCGAGGGGAGCCCCTAGTCGGCGCCTCCGGCAACGTGCCCTCCCGCATCAGCTGCTCGCCGGCCATGATCAAGAGGATCATGATGTGCCGCGTGTTCGTCAGCGGGATTGAGGTGCGAAACGTCGCCCAGAGGCGAGCCTCCCGAAACCTGTTGTCTATCGGTGGCCCGCCAATCCCCCTCGATCGTGTTCGCCTTGAACTTGGGAGCGGACGACGGCAACGCCATAGAGCTCTTGGCAGTACGTGGCGCGGTGACGCGCGACAAGGTGGCCATGACGGGTCCAGCAAGAAACCGCCACCGGAGCCTCACCACGATTTGCAGGTGCGCGTCATCTCAGTTGTCAGATCCCCCGATCCAACGAGTGGCGATGCACTGCGGACAAGAATGGCTGCCGCTTGAAGGTTCAATACCGTCGCGCCAGGAGGGATCAGGAGCCAACTGCGGATCAAACTGCTCGGCCCGCTTCAGGCCACACAGCAGTTCGTCGCATACCCTCTTTCTCTGCACGAAGGCGACTCGCAGCCTAGGTGATATGGTGCTCCTATGGGGAGGCATTCAACTAACGATAACCAAAGACACGTAAATGCCCTATTACCGTTGGTTGTGCAGGGTGGGTCCAACGCAATCAATAGCGTCGCTACACGTGGCAGGCGGCGCAACTTCTTGCAGCTCCAGGTCGGCCGCCGGGTTCACCGGGATTTCTCCAACGCGCGTGAGCCATTTAGGGAAGCCGCGCAAGGGCACCAGCTTGCAGCGCTGCCCGGCGATGGACAGTGGAATTCCATTCTTATTGCGGTAGTGGTGCAGCCAGCGTTGGTAGCGTTCGAGCACGGCACGGCTGACCTGGCTCGGATGACCCACGCCGCGCTCTTCGACCCAGCCAATGAAGTCCAACACGTAGCGACCAGCTGTCGCGATGCCCATTGGACGGTAGCGCCCAGGGCTTCGAGGTAGCGATGCATTGCGGCCGCCCGGCCTTGCGCAACGCGGGGAGTGGATCTGCCGACCGGCGGCGCGGCCGGTGTCGGCGCTACCGTTGTTAACGCGTACGCTGGGGGCGAGTGTCGAGGAGTTGATCGGCGAGCCACAGACGGCGGCGCGCAAGCTGATGCAACATGTCGAGCGCATCAGCGCGCCGCCCAAGACGCAGCAGCGCACCGCAATGATCGCCGGGGAAACCTTGTCCGATAACGAGGCATGGCGGCACGAGTTCTGGGACGAACTTCAACACCAGTGCGAGGGCGCGGTGGACAGCGCGCTGTGCAGGACACCCCGCCGCCCGACACGTGCGCGATTTCCGAGACCGCTTGCAGCATGCCCCGCGCCCGGTTGAAGACAAGGCGATAGACGCGGTTCATGGGCTTCTTCTCCTGCTTTTTCTTGTGGCTTGACGAGGCACGGCGATGGCGCGACGGATGCACGACCGCGCCATCCTACGTATCGTTTTTGCGCGGCGCGCTGGACCAAGGTCCAATGACAAGTCAACGGGCGTCTAGTGGTTAACACTGCGCGCGATTCGATTGACCTGCCAAAAAGGTCGCCCTAAACTTTGCGTACAGGTTCAGATTTAAAGACCATCTGTGAGATGGCTTTGTCGCGCCTGCATGGTTTGCATCGTCCTCTTGCGGATTATTCCAATGGAGACAACTGTGCAACCCAACGCGATCAAGATCCGCGGCATCGACGATGTCATCGCCTACCTGGATTCACGCCAGGGCATCGTCGGCCGGGCTGCCGTCATCTGGTGGCTCGCACTCGGCGGATTGTTCCTCGACGCCTTCTCTAATTCCGCACTGAGCGCGGGTCTCGGACCCATGACGCGCAACCTGTCCCTCACCGCGGGCCAGGTGGCGCTGATGACCTCGATGGCTTCGTGGGTCGCCATCGCGTTCAATCCGATCGGTGGCTGGATGGCGGATCGCTGGGGCCGCATACGCCCGCTCGTCCTGGCCAAGCTTCTGGCCGTGATCGGCGCCGTGCTGGTGGTCTTCGCACCCAGCTTCGAGGTGATTCTGGTCGGACGCTTTTTCGTCGGCGCGGCCTATGGCATCGACTTCGCCATCGCGATGGCGGTGCTTGCCGAATTCACGCCGGCCAAGCTCAAGAGCCGGCTCAACACCTGGCAGGGCATGTGGTACGCCGCGGTCTGCACCAACCTGCTGCTGGCGCTGCTGTTCTATTCGTGGGAAGTGGGTGACTCGATCTGGCGTTACTCGGTGGCCGCGACCGCCGTCTTCGGCATCACGATCCTAGTGCTGCAGCTTGCGCTGCTGGTCGAAAGCCCGATCTGGCTCGCCCGCAAGGAACGACTCGACGACGCGGCACGCGCCATGAGCCGCATCTACGGCCAGCCCTTTGCCGCCGCCCCCAGGAACGAACGCCTGCCGGTGCTCAATCAGGCCCGCCGCGGCGCGGCCAACGTGCTGCTGATCTTTCGGGGCGTGTACCTGCAGCGCACGATCCTCGCGGCGACCGTGCAGATCGGTCAGTCGATCCAGTACTTCGCCGTGGGGTGGTACTTGCCGCTGATCAGCGCGACGCTGTTCGGCAAGGACTTCGCACAGGCCACCGTCGGCGCGCTGGCCTTCAACGTGTTCGGCATCTTCGGCGGCTTCCTCTCGCCCTGGATCGGCCGCAAGCTCGGCCTGCGCCGCGCCTCGGCCTTCGGCTTCGCGATGGTGTTCGTGATGCTGCTGACGCTCGGCCTGTTCCATGGACACATGCCGCTGTGGCTGGCCGTGACCGTGCCTTCGCTGTTCATCCTGTTCCATTCGGGCGGACCCGGCGCGAACGGCAAGAGCCTGTCGTCGCTGTCGTTTCGCAGCGAACTGCGCGCAGGTGCGAACGGCATCATCGGCGCGCTGGGCTCGATCGGCGCGGCGCTGGGGCTGCTGGTGTTTCCGCTGTTCCGCGAAAAGTACGGGCTCGAGCACACATTCCTGATCCTGTCAGTCGTGCCGCTCATTGCCAGCGTGATCTGCTTCGTGATCCGCTGGGATCCGACGCGCACCACCATCAATCCGGACAACGAGGCCGATGCGCCGCAATTCAAGGACGACGTGCACCCGACCGTCGAGTCGCTGCGTCCAGCCGTGGGAAAAATGAACTGATGACCATCGCTCAGGATGTGATCCTCTCCATCGACGAGGGCACCTCGGGAACCCGGGCGGCCGTCGTCGGCCGCGACGGGCATGTCTCGTGCCTCGAATACGCGCCGCTGCAGGTCGACACTCCGCGCCCCGGCGTGGTCGAGCAGGATGCGAATGCGATCCTCGACAAGACGCTGGCCGTCTGCCGCGCGGCCATCGCTCGCGCCAGCAACGAAAACCTGCGCATCGTCGCGCTCGCCATCGCCACGCAGCGCTGCTCGGCAGTGCTCTGGGACACGCGCACCGGCCAGGCGCTGGTGCCCGCGATGGTGTGGCAGGACACGCGCTACGTCGACGAGTTGAACAGGCTCGCGCCCGACTGGGACGCGCTCCTGGTGCGCCAGATGGGCCGGCCGGCCGGCGTGCGTTCGCCCTATCTCTGGGCCGCGCACCACCTGCGCGAAACGCCCGCCGTCGCCCGCGCATTCGACGAACGCCGCCTCGCCTTCGGAACCATCGACAGCTGGCTGCTGTGGCACCTCTCAGACCAGCGCGCCTGCGTGACCACGCCGACCAACGTGACCTCCGGCAGCGCCTACGTGCTGGCCGGCCATCACTACCAGCTCGACTGGATTGACGCCCTCGGCTTTCCGCGCGAACTGCTGCCCGAATTGCGCGAGGACGCTGACCGGTTCGGCAACACCCGCGCCGAACTGCTCGGCATCGACGTCCCCATCCTGGCCTGCGCGGGCGACCAGCATGCTGGCGCCATCGGCCTGGGCTGCCTCGACCGCGAGCAGGCCATGTGCGTGCATGGCACTGGCAGCTTCGTCGACGTGATCACCGGCCCGGTGCAGCCCGCCAACGCGGGCCTGCACGACGGTACCCTCACGATGACGGCGCGCCGCGCGCACGGCGTCTCGCACTTCGCCGTCGAGACCTTCGTGGCGACGACCGGCTCCGCCCTGAACTGGGTTTGCGAGAAGCTGCTGTGGTTCGACAACGCGGCGCAGATCAGCGCGCTGGCGGCCACCGCCGGCTCCTCGCGCGAGGTCACCTTCATTCCTGCGCTGACCGGTCTGCGCGTGCCCGCCATGGAGCCCGCCGCGCGCGCATCGCTCACCGGCATTTCGATGGCGACCACGCGCGCCGAAGTGGCCCGCGCGATCCTCGAGGGCATCGCGCATTCGGTGGCTTCGTGCATCCAGGCGAACGAGGAAGTGTCGGGCGGGCGCGTCAGCGAACTCGTCGTCGGCGGCGGTCTTTCGGGCAGCTCGGCGCTGCTGCAGATCCAGGCCGACCTCACGGGCATGCCGGTACGGCGCACGAAGGAAACCGACCGGGCCAGCCTGCGCGGCATCGCCTTCCTCGCCGGATCGTCCGGCCTCCTGTGGGACTCGCTGCAAGAAGCCCGCACCACGCTGGTCACCGACGCGATGTTCGAGCCCCAGGTCGGCGCCGATGAACGCAACGCGAGGCGCGCCCTCTGGCACGCCCGCGTTGCATCGGAACTCGCACACACGCGCAACTTCAATCACGCTTCAACAGGAGAGATTTCCTCATGATGGTCCTGCCATCCCTGCGGCCCGACAAAGACCGGGCCGAGATGACAACCACCGAACCGCTGCGACTGAGCCGGCAGGAACAGCTCACGCACCTGGCCGACGAGCAGTTCGACATGTTGATCGTCGGCGGCGGCGTCACCGGCGCCTATGCGGCGCTCGACGCCAGCCTGCGCGGCTACCGCGTGGCGCTGGTGGAAAAGGACGACTTTGCCTTCGGCACGTCGTCCAAGTCGTCGAAGATGGTTCACGGCGGCCTGCGCTACATCGAGCAGGGCAACCTCGGCCTGGTGCGCCACTCTCTGCTGGAGCGCCAGCGCCTGCGCCGCAATGCCCGGCACCTGGTGCAGCGCCTGCCTTTTCTTTTTCCGGTGATGGAGCGCGAGGGCGTGTTCGACAAGCGCCTGGCCAAGGCCTTCGAAGGCCTGCTCTGGACCTACGACATCGCGGGCGGCTGGCGCGAGGGCATCCTGCACCAGAAGCTGACCAAGGCCGAGGTGCTGTCGCATTGCCCGACCTTTCGCGAGGAGCACCTGACCGGCGGCTTCATGTACTTCGACGCGCGTGTCGACGACGCGCGGCTCACGCTCAACATCGCGCGCACCGCCGCCTTCCATGGCGCAACGGTCGTCAATCACGCGAAGGCCATCGAGATCACGCGCAACGCGCACGGCAAGGTCGACGGTGCCATCGTCCAGGCCGATGGCCGGGAGATCCGCGCGCGCGCCGGCGTCGTCGTCATGGCGACTGGCGTGTGGCTGCGCGACTGGGACGGCCGCAAGAAAAACGACGAGAAGACGCTGAACGTGCGCCCCGCCAAGGGCGTGCACGTGGCCATTCCGTGGCTGAAGATCCGCAACGACTGCACCGTGACGATCCCGGTGCCGGGCCGCAACCGGCGCGCGACCATCACGCGCTGGGGCAACGTCTCCTACCTCGGCACCACCGACGAAGACTACGAGGGCAACCTCGACGACGTGTGCTGCACCCGCGAGGAACTCGACTTTCTGCTCGACGGCGCGCGCTCCGCGCTGAAAACCGATCTGCAGGCCGAAGACGTGGTCGGCAGCATCGCCGGCTGCCGACCGCTGGTGGCGCCGCCGGGCGGCAAGACGCTGGAGATCAAGCGCAACCACGAAATACGCACCGCGCCCGACGGCCTGCTGACCATCGTGGGCGGCAAGCTCACGACCTCGCGCCACATGGCCGAGCAGACCATCGACGCCGCGCAGAAGGTGCTCGGCAAGCGTAACGGCTGCAAGACCAAGTCGGCCTTCCTGCTGGGCGCGGCCGGCTACGACGCCCAGGCGATCACCGCTTCGGGCGGCATCTCGGCGCATCTGGGCGAGCGCTACGGCACCGAGGCGCGCTTTGTCAGCGACATCCTCCAGGCCGAACCCGGCCTGCTGAAGCCGATCGTCGAAGGCCTGCCGTACAGCGAGGCCGAAGTCGTCTACGCGGCGCGCCACGAACTCGCCTGCACCGTGGACGATGTGTTATCGCGGCGCATCCGCGCACGCCTCATGGCGCGCGACGCCTCGGGCCGCGCGGCGGCACGGGTCGGCGAAATCCTGCAGGCCGAACTCGGCCTGTCCACTTCGGAAACGGCGCAGCAGGTAGCCAGCTACCGCGCCGCGATCGAGCATGAAAAATCCATCCTGATGGGAGTGAAGTAAATGATCAGCAAAGACGCCATCCAACGCGGCTACAACCGCCGCAACTATGTCGTCGGCGCCCACACGCCGCCGGCCTACGCCAAGACCATCACGGCCACCGACGGCCCGCCGGGCCTGCAACGCGCTCCGGTCACGGTGGTCGCCGCCCACATCGATGCGCTGCGCCAGGTCGCTGACGAAGTGCTGACCGACACCGGCAGCGTCGTCGAATGGACGCGCGACTGGTGGGCCGGCTCGATGGTCAGCGAAACCGCAGGCAAGCCCGCGACACCGCAGGCCGTGATCGTGCGCGCCTCAACCGTCGAGCAGATCCAGGCCGTGATGCGCATCGCGAACGCCGCATCGATTCCGGTCACCGTCTCCGCGGGCCGCAGCAACGTAACGGGCGCTGCGCTGCCGGTGCGCGGCGGCATCGTGCTGGACGTGTGCGAGCTCAACAAGCTGATCGGCTTCGATGCCGATAGCCAGATCGTCGAGGTCGAGGCCGGCATGTTCGGCGACGTGTTCGAAGAGACCATCCAGCGCGAGCACAAGATGACCATGGGCCACTGGCCTTCATCCTTCGGCATCAGCACCGTCGGCGGCTGGGTCGCCTGCCGGGGTGCAGGCCAGCTCTCGACGCGCTACGGCAAGATCGAGGACATGGTGTTCGGCATGGACGTGGTGCTGGCCGACGGCAGCCTGATTACCGTGGGCGGCTATTCGCGCGCGGCAGTGGGTTCCGATCTGCAACAGCTTTTCATCGGCTCCGAAGGCACGCTCGGCGTGATCGTGCGCGTGCGGCTGAAGCTGCACCGCCTGCCCGACTACGGCCGCGCCATCGCCTATGGTTTCGACAGCTTCGCCACCGGCCTGCAAGCCTGCCGCGAGATCATGCAGCGCGGCGCGAACCCGGCGGCGCTGCGGCTGTACGACGCGTTCGAAAGCAAGGTGCAATTCGAGCTGGCCGACACACACGTGCTGCTGATCGCCGACGAAGGCGCGCCCGAAATGGTGGACGCGGTCATGACCATCAGCGAACGCGTCTGCAAGGAACTCGGCCGGCCACTGGACGGCCCGGTCATCTTCGAGCGCTGGCTCGACACGCGCTACCTCACCGGCAAGAGCGCCGAGGGTTTCAAGCGCAGCCCCGGCTTCGTGGCCGACACGCTGGAGATGAGCGGCCGCTGGAGCGACCTGCCCGCCATCTACCACGCGGTAGTGGCAGCCCTCAATGCGGTACCCGGCACGCTCGCGGGCTCGGCCCACCAGTCGCACGCCTACGTGGACGGCGCCTGCCTCTACTTTTCGCTGCGCGGCGAAGTGGAAGTGGAAAACCGGGGCCGCTGGTACCGCCAGGCCTGGGACGCCGCGAATGCGGTGCTGGTGCGCCACAATGCCGCGCTGAGCCACCACCATGGCGTCGGGTTGCTGCGTGCGCCATACATGGCCGATTCGCTGGGCAGCGCCTTCCCCGTTCTCGAGGCGATCAAGCGCACACTCGACCCGAAGAACATACTGAACCCGGGCAAGCTCGGCCTGACCGACAAGCTGCCCCAGACCGAAGACTGAGTTTCACCGAATGGACCGCTCCCTCGGCGCGCGCCTTGCGCGGCACCCGATCATCGCGACGCTCTACGGCGCGGAGCAGATCGACGCCTTCATCGACAGCACCACCGAAATCGCCATCGTGGCGAACGTGGAACTGCGCAAGCTGCACGCCGTGGTGGCGACCATCACCCGCGCCGACAAGATCGCCATCGTCAACATCGACAGCTGCGAAGGCATCTCGCCGGACAAGGGAGGCGTGGAATACCTGGCCGAGATCGGCGCGACCAGCCTGGTATCGACCCGCGTGGCCACCATCCAGCGCGCCAACCGGGCGGGCCTTCTCACGATGCAGAAGGTGTTCGTGACCGACCGTTCGACGTGGCCGCGCAGCGTGAAGGCGCTAGAGCAGAGCGACCCGAACCTGGTTCAGCTGATGCCGGCGCCCATGCTCTCGCACATCTCCGCCAAGGAGCGCAACGCACTTCCGCCGATCGTGGCTTCGGGCTTCGTCGTCTCCCCCAACGACGTGCGCAGCGCACTGGCGGCCGGTGCGGTGGCGGTGTCGACGAGCGACGCTGCCATGTGGAGTCTCGACATCAAGCCGCTCAACGTCGACGAACCGCGCCCGCGCTAGCCAAGTGTCCTGAGTCTCGGCCCTCGTCCCGTCATGCGGGCATCACCGGTTGACCCAGTTTCTACTGCAGCTGCGGCGGGATCAACCAGGCGGCGACATCGCCGGGAAACCCTGGCGGATAGACGTCCACCAGCCGCAGCGGCCTGCCGGACCAGGCCTGGGAAAGGCAGCAGATGGAGAGCGCGCGCCGAACTCGAGGAGCGTGTGAGCGGCGGCATGGCGCCGGCTCGGAGTGGGGCCTCACGCGGCTGTGGAAGGACCTGCGACTACGAGCAGCACTTCCGCCACTTTCTTGCTCGTGCAGATCAGCCGGTGCGGCACGGAGGCGTTGAAATGCACGCAGTCTCCGGCGACCAGGTCTTCGGTCTTGTCGTCGAGTTCGAGACTGACCTCGCCGCTCAGGACATAGATGAGTTCCTCGCCCTCGTGGTCGCTCTTCAGGTGCTTCGCGCCTTTGTCCCGACCGGGCTGCAACACGAAGGCGACCACGCGCTGACCGGGTGCCGTGCCCGCGACCAGCCGCGGGGCGCCTTCGTCTTTTTGCTTCGCCTTGGCGTCGGCGGCGCGCGTGATCGTGACCGAGCTGCTCGTCGATGCCTGGCCGAACAACTCGTCCACCGGCAGCTTCAACGCCTTGGCGAGTTTCAGCGCAACGCCGACCGACGGGTTGGCCAAACCACGCTCCACCTTGGAGACATAACTGCGCGTGAGCTCAGCTGCTTGCGCAAGCTCTTCCAACGTCATTCCCGCCTGGGTGCGCAGGAGTTTCAACTTGATCGTCATGGTTTCTTGTAGGACACATGAGTCCTATCGTACATTTGAGTCCTTAGCCGCGACACAGATTTGTCGCCGCACCGTTGGGTTCTTTTGGAGTATGTCATGTCGAATTTCCCATCTTTTCGCTGGAAAGATCCATTTCTCACTGCCGCGGCCCTGCTCGGCGCGGTGCTGTGCGCGGCCACGATCGTGGCCCTTCCCCGGCCCGCTTTTGCGCAGGCGGCCTACCCCGCCAAACCCATCAAGCTGATCGTGCCGTTCGGCGCGGGCGGCATCACCGACGTCGTGGCGCGCCTGGTGGGACAGAAGCTGGGCGAAGAGCTCAAGCAGTCGGTGATCATCGACAACCGCGCCGGCGCGGGCGGCAACATCGCGGCGCAGGCGCTCGCCCAGGCCGCGCCCGATGGCTACACGCTGCTGCTGGGCACGGTCGGCACGCAGGTCGTCAACAAGATGATCTACAGCAAACTCGCCTATGACGCGAGCGCCTTCGCGCCCGTCTCGCTGGTGAGCAACTCGCCGTACGTGCTGGTCGTGAACGACGCGCTGCGCGTCGACGATGTGAAGGGCCTGGTGGCCTATGCCAAGGCCAACCCCGGCAAGCTCAACGCCGGCTCCGCGGGCAATGCCAGCTCGCCGCACCTGGGGCTGGAGCTTTTCAAGATCGCCACCAACACCGAGATCGTCCACGTGCCGTTCAAGAGCGGTGCCGAGGCCATCAACGCCGCGCTGGGCGGGCAGGTGCAGATCGTGATCGACGCCATTCCCGTCATCCGCAGCCAGGTCCAGGCCGGGCGCCTGAAGGCCCTGGTCATCGCCGACGACGCGCGCAGTGGCGCCATGCCGAAGGTGCCAACCAGCGCCGAAGCCGGTGTGCCGACCTTCCTGATCGGGTCGTGGAACGCATTGCTCGCGCCACCGGGCACGCCCAAGCAACAGACCACGCTGTTGTCCGAGGCCCTGGCGCGGGCCCTGGCCCGCCCCGAGCTGCAGGCCAAGCTGGCCGAGATCGGCGTCGAGCCGCTGCCTACGGGTGAAGCGGCTTACCTGAAGCATGTGCGCAGCGAGACCGACAAGTGGACGCGCATCACCAAGGCCGCCGGCACCAAGGTGGACTGACCGCCATGCGCATCATCGACACGCAACGCTCCGGCAACTGCTGGAAGGTCCGGCTCCTGGCGAGCTTCGTGGGCATCGATCTGCAGCGAACCACGCTGTCGATCGACCGGGGCGACCTGCAGTCCGTAAGCTTCCTCGCCAACGCGCCGATGAAGCGGGTGCCCGTGCTCGAACTGGACGACGGCCGCATGCTGAGCGAGTCGGGCGCCATCCTTTTCTATCTGGCGCAGGGCACGCCGTGGTGGCCCCAGGCGCTCCACGAGCAAGCGCAGACGCTCGCATGGATGCACTTCGAGCAAGAGCAGCACATGCGACCGTTGGCCCAGTTGCGGCTGCACCTGGCCCTGCGCAAAGACCTCACGCCCGCCGACGCCCCTGCGCGCGCGTGGCGCCAGGAAGGCCACGACGCGCTGGCGATTCTCGAAGCGCGCCTGGCAACAGGCCGGCAGTGGGTCTCCACGGAAACGGCGCCGAGCATTTCGGACATCGCCTTGTATCCGTACACCCGCATGGCGCCGATGGGCGGCGTCGATCTTGCGCGCTACCCGCAGGTGCAGCGGTGGATCGACCGCATCGAAGGCCTGCCGGGCTACGCGCCTCTGTTTCCGGGACAACCGGACCTCACTCTTTCGACGCTCGAAACCTCGGGCTGACTTTTTCTCAACGCTGATACGGGAGCGATCGCTATGTCAGAAGACACTTTTTCCCTCAACAAAGAAGCCTTGATCGACAAGGCGAATGCCGAGATGGAAACGACCCTGTTGCCATCGGAGTACACGCTGCGCCAGAAGCTGGCGCTGACGTGCCGCATCCTCTTCGAGAACGGACACGACTCCGGCCTGGCGGGCCAGATCACCACGCGCACCGAGGTTCACGGCACCTACCTGACGCAACGCCTGGGCTTGGGCTTCGACGAGATTTCGGAAGACAACCTGCTGGTGGTCGATGAAGACCTGAACGTCAAGTCCGGCTCGGGCATGGCCAACCCGGCCAACCGCTTTCACTCGTGGGTCTACCGTGCGCGGCCGGACGTCAATTGCATCATCCACACGCACGCCTTGCACGCGGCGGCCCTGAGCATGCTCGAAGTGCCGCTGGAGGTTTCCCACATGGACAACTGCGTGCTGTACGACGACGTGGCCTTCGTTCCGAAGTGGCCCGGCGTGCCGGTCGGCAACGAGGAGGGCGAGCTCATCTCGACGGCACTGGGCAGCAAGCGCACCTTGATGCTCTCGCACCACGGCCTGCTGGTGGCGGCTGAAAGCGTCGAGGCCGCCTGCGTGCTGGCGATCGCGTTCGAGCGTGCGGCCAGGATGCAGCTGCTGGCCGCCGCTGCAGGGGCGATTCAGCCCATCGATCCGGCATTGGGCCGTGAAGCGCACGACTGGATCCTGCGTCCCAAGCGCAACGAGGCGGCCTTCGCGTACTACGCGCGCCGCACCTTGCGCACCGGCCGCCACGCGGACTGCATCCGTTCGCGCTGAACGGCGTGCATTCGATCCCTTCACCGAAAGATCCCCAAGCCATCATGAGCACGTCATTCAAAGGCATCATTTCCTACCCCGTCACGCCGTTCGACAAGGCCTCGGGCCGTGTCGACCTTGCAGCTGTGCGCGGCCTCATCGACCGTCTGGTCGAACGCGGTTCGCACGGCATCGCCCCGCTGGGCAGCACCGGCGAAAGCGCCTACCTGGACGACGCCGAGTGGGATGCTGTCGCCGAAGCGTCGATCCAGCAGGTCAACAAGCGCCTGCCGGTCATCGTGGGCATTTCCGACCTGACGACGCGCAACGCGGTGCGCAAGGCGAAGTTCGCGGAAGCGGCGGGCGCCGATGCCGTGATGGTGCTTCCGGTGTCGTACTGGAAGCTCTCGGACGACGAGATCTTTCGCCACTACGCCACGATCTCGCAAGCCGTGGGCGTGCCGATCATGGTCTACAACAACCCGGCCACCAGCGGCGTCGACATGAAGCCGGAGCTGATCGTCCGGATCGTCAAGGACATCGCGAACGCCACGATGGTCAAGGAAAGCTCGGGCGACATTCAGCGCATGCACACGCTGATGCAGCTGTCCGATGGCGGCATTCCGTTCTTCAACGGCAGCAACCCGCTGGCGCTCGAAGCCTTTGCAGCCGGCGCCGTCGGCTGGTGCACCGCCGCGCCCAACCTGATTCCCGAGTGGCCCCAGGCGCTCTACGACATCTGCGCCGCAGGCGACCTGGACCGCGCGCGCCGCGTGTTCTATGCCCAGCTGCCGATCCTGCGCTTCATCCTACAGGGCGGCCTGCCCAAGACGATCAAGGCCGGCTTGGGCCTGCGCGGCTTCGAAGCGGGTGTGCCGCGCGCGCCCCTGCTCGGACTCGATACCCCGGGCACCCAGATGCTGCAGGCCCTGCTGAAGGCTATCGACACGAAGCCCCCGACTGCGCTGTAGTCCTGCGCGGCCACGCAAGGTCCTGCGAAGCACGGGCCCCACCTCCACATCAGGAATCGGCGGACGCCGAAGCGGGCGGCCTGACCGGTGACTACCGTGCATGCACGGCCACTTGACGCATCCGTCGATCCGCGCGCAACCGCTCGACCTGCCCCTCGCTGCGCACCATCAAGAGCATCGGAATCCGGGCCTTTCCTGGTCTGCGCGGCGCCGAGGACGCACGCGAGCAAGCTGCACGAGTGCAGCAACGACTGAGGGGAACAGCATGCCTTACCCACCCACACCATGCCCGCATTGCGCTGGCGAGCACAGCGCGGCCTGGCATGCCGGGACCTGCTTGGGAACGGAACGGTGCCGAACAGCGAAGTCAAGCCAACACGAAGCGCTACGTGAATCGCCCGGGGCGCCGCGTCGTCTTCGTCCAGTGCAACGCCGACCCGAACGGGCCGTCCGGGTCGAAACGGCCAATGCCTCATCATCGCTCGCCCTGTGATTCCCAAACGCTCAACGGAAAACCTCTACGCTCGGACGATGGACTCGATCTCTGGTTCGAGTGACGAGCCTTCACGGACAAGCTTTTTTCCCCGCCGAAGGTCACTGGGCGAATTGACGGCCGTAATGCCCACGACAACGCCGGCAGCCAGGTGGAATACCGCGAACCGTCGAGCTGAAAGATCGCCCCGCACGACGTGCTCGTCGCCGGCGACCGCTCCGAAAACCTGAATGTTCAGATCGTATTGATCGGACCAGTACCCACAGATCTCCTGATACACGGCGCCGGGTTCGATCATGGACGCGCCCACGTGGCGCCCATGGGCCGCCGCGTGATGCCAGTTCTCCTGGCGCTGGTGGCCAACGACCCGGCCGTTGTAATGGAAGGCGACCTCCCCTGCCGCGTAGACCCCTGGGATGCTGGTGGCCCCGAAACCGTCCACCACGATTCCCTCGGGTGCGCATTGGATGCCGCATCGTTCGGCCAGATCGACCTCAGGTGTCACGCCGACCCCCACCAACACCACATCCACTTCCAGCGTGCGACCGTCGCTCCACGAAATGGTGTGACGGTTGCCTGAAAAATCGAACGCGCTGGGCGTTGCTCCGCACAGCACGCGCACACCGCGACTGCGGTGCTCCTCCTCCAGCACTTCGCTCAATTGCGGGCACGCTGCCCGGGACATGAGTCGGGGTGAAGCTTCGATCACGGTCGTTTCCACACCGAGGGCAACTGCAGTGGCCGCGACTTCGAGGCCGATGACGCCCCCACCGACGACCGCCAAGCTTGTCGCACTCTTGAGCGCACCTCGCAAGGCCACGGCGTCGTCCAATGTACGAAGGTAAAACACACCGGCCCCGGCAGGTGGCAGCCCCGACAAGACACGCGGGCGCGAACCCGTGGCCAGCAGCAGCTTGGTGTAGCCCACAACCGCGCCATCATCAAGAACCACACGCCGTTGCCGCGCATCGATCTCAGCCACGCATCGCCCGCGCAGCAGGCGCGTTGCAGGAGCGTCGAAAATCGCAGCGTCTCGCAAGTCTATGCGCGCTTCTGCGCCCGGTTCTTTGAGTACCTGCTTGGACAGCGGAGGCCGGTCGTAAGGCATCTGCCGCTCCTCGCCAATCATCGTCACCTGCCCGACGTAGCCCGCTTCACGCATGGCCTCCAAAGCGCAGACGGCAGCAAGGCCGGATCCGACGATGACAATGCCGGCTTCCTGCGCCCCGCCTGTCAGGATTTCAAGGGAGTCAGCCATGGCGGACCTCGGACTGCATGTCTTCGGGAGAGATCGCCTTCAATTGATCCGTCGCACCTTCAATGAAATCAACTCCCTTGGCCAGGACGATGGCCACCGAGCGAACCCGGTACCACTCGGGGTGAAGCGGCGACATCGGTCCCTGCCCGGCTTCCAGGCCATCGGCCATGCGCAGAAGCGACTTGCGGAAACCGACGATCGCTGCATCTCCGGAGCCCAGGTTCTCTCGGCTCCTGTCCACAATCGTCCCCATGCTTTCCTGAATCGCCGTGTCCTGCATCCCGATGCTGTCGATCCCGGTTGAGCTGCGCAGCCTTTGGGCATCGCGATCGATGCGGTAGTCGTTGGTGCGATTGATCAGAGGTCGGTAGGAGCCGTCCGGTACCACCTGAGCGTGTACGCCGCCGTGATCCAGTTCGTGTGCTTCAAGAGGCCGTTGTGCGTTCCACGTCATCGTGAACAGCCAGCAGTTGTGATCGTCGATAGGGACCCACGCATGACCCATGATCGGCCCACCAGTCTTGTTTGGTGCGATCATTGTGTAGAACGGCGCAAGAAACTGCGTGATGCGCCAGTAGTACTCTTCGTCGGTGGCATTGCGACGAGCGCCGATCGCCATCCCGTAATCGGTGTGACGAACAAAAAAGCGCGGTGCCGTATCCGATGCGAGATAGGGGATGGCCAGATTGGGGGAGATCTGACGCTGACGGAACGGCATCTGCGTGTCTTCGTTGAGCACGCTATGCAAGATCCCGACGTGACTCGAGTCAATGCCGCCCTCGACGCCTTGCGCAAAATTGGTTTCCTGAAGCCGCTTCGTAATATGACGATGCGCCGGTGGAACCACACCCCATTCAATTTCCGGCGGCACTTCAGGCATGCATTCAGGCTCGCCCATGTATGCCCAGATCAAGCCGCCCCATTCCACAATCGGGTAGGCCGTGATCTTCAACTCGTCCTTCAACGTGCTGTTGGCCGGTTCGGCCGGCATGTCGACGATGTTTCCCTTGATATCGAATTTCCAGCCGTGGTAGACGCAGCGCAATCCGCACTGCTCATTGCGCCCGAAGTACAGGTCGACGCGTCGATGGGGGCAATAGCGCTCGAGCAGGCCCAGACGACCTTCGGTGTCGCGAAAGGCGATCAGGTCTTCGCCGAGCAGGCGTACGCGCAGCGGCGTTCCATCGCGTTCGGACAACTCTTCCGGCATCAAGAATGGAATCCAGAAACGACGCATTGCTTTGCCCATCGGGGTGCCAGGCCCGACCCGGGTCAGTCTTTCATTGTCTTCTTTGCTGAACATAGGTGCTTCCGAGAGATTGGGTTACGGAGAAAGGGACAGTTGGCTATTCGAACCATCCGAAGATCGAGTCCTCCACGAGTTCGACTCGATGCGTCCCGATGGGGCGCTTGCACGGGAATTCGGTCGCAAGCCCGGTGCGAACATCGAATGCACCGCCGTGCAACGGACATTGAATTTGGTATCCATGCAGCTCGCCGGTTGCCAGGGATGCCTGGCCATGCGTGCACAACTCGTCTGTCATGAAGATCGCCCCCTCGATCCTGTAGAGGAGGTAGGCGCCGTCGCGTTCGACAGGACACACCCGGTACGGGAGGTCGGGCAGGATCTCCATGTCCTTGCACAGAAAGATCCGCTGGATCACGAGCCGACTCGCAAGGGCGAACCGATCTTTCTCAGAAGAGACAGCACGCTGAGTGCCGTGATGCGACCGGTCTTCGGATTCTCTGAAGGAATGTTCTCGATGGTCATCGAGAAGGATGCTGAGTCGGCATCGACGACGATCGTGTGCGTATTCCTCTTCAGCGCGGGGTCTGCCCAAATATCAAGTCTTGTCCTGTCGGGGCCGATCCCTGCCAGCGACAGCGCAACGGCAACATTCAAATTAGCGGGGAATCCCAAAGCAGCCTCGCGCGCGCTGCCGGAGAACACCTTCATGGGCTCCGAGATCTTTTCGATCGAGATGTTGTGCTGAGCCAGATAGGGGGCACCAAGCAAACCTTTCACCGGCTTGCGCGTCGTCATGGTGACCGAATGAATGGTGCCCTCGGCTGCGGCAGTGACAGCGTCCAGGCCGATCAAGGCGCCGGTAGGCACCATGATCTGCCCGCCGCCCTCCTTTGCCAGGTCCAGGAGATGCATGTTGGCGAGCAATGCCCCCGAACTCAGGACCACGACCTTTCGCCCGGCCTTGAGCGCCGGCGCAACGATATCCGGCACCAAGGCAGCGGGTGCGCATTCGATGACGACATTGCAGTCTCGCGCCAGACCTTCGAAGTCGGTGGTGATGGGACGCACCGAAAGCGCATCGAGGAAACCTGCGTATTTGGAGGCATCGCGCACTGCCACAGCGTGCAGACGCAATCCCGGGATCCCCTGATCCAGCAGCCCGGCCAAGGACTTGCCAATCGCGCCAAGTCCCGCGATTCCGACCTTCAACGAGGTCCCAGCAAACGAAGAATTCATTGGGTGTTCCGAGCAACTGTTTGCCCTGTTTAAGTTGAGCAAATCGTAGGTGTGCGCGGCCAACACCAACAAACGATTCTTTTGCAGTCGATGCATGACCGCGAGTCATGCATTGCGCCGGTTCATCGACAGCTTCGGCATCTGCGTGCAGGTCGCACTTGGCTGGTGCAGTTTGGCAAACCTTCGGGTTAAACCCGATCCCTGTGGCTCGATTTTGCTGGCCCACTTCCTGCATTCTGGACCCTGCATACTGCATACAAAGAGCCGAGATGGCTAGTTGTCTGTTTCATCTCAAAGGAAAAAGGATCGCCTCATGAGCTACGGTACTCACATCTCTCCCGCGCAGATTCGGCCCGCCAGTCACTTCATACATCCCAGTTGGCGAATGGCGGCCATCGCATTCATCGGGATGGCGTTCGGCCAGACGTCGATGACGTTCCTCACGTTTGGAACGTTCATGAAGCCCCTGGGCGAGGAATTCGGATGGAGCCGTGGGCAGGCGGCCGCGGCGCTGTCCATCATTTCGGTGATGCTGCTCATCTTTACCCCGGTTGCCGGACGCCTGATAGATCGGCATGGCGCCAGACGCGTGCTGCTGCCTTCGATGACCGGCTTGGGCTTGGTTCTTTGCACCATGTTCTTTCTGACCAGCTCACTCGCACACTTCTATTTGATGTTTGCGATCCTGGGCATCGTGGGCGTCGCGGCGAACAACGTGTCTTACGTCAGGGTGCTGATCGCGTGGTTCACAACCCGTCGCGGATTGGCCATTGGCATCGCGTCAGCCGGAACAGCGGCCGGACAGTCGATCGGGATCGGCCTGGCCCAATACCTGATCACCGACCATGGCTGGCGTATCGCCTACGTGGGACTCGGGCTGGCGGTTTTGCTGATCGGCCTGCCGATCGTCGCGTGGCTCCTGCGCGATCTGCCCAGCGACGTGGGACTGGCCCCCTACGCCAAACCGACGCATGGTGGCGCCGCGATCGATGCCGCCTTTTCGATCGACCGCAAGGAAGCGCTGCGCATGCCCGTCTTCTGGGCACTGCTTGCCATCGCGTTCCTGATGGCGACGGCGCTGCACGGCATCCAGATTCACTTCGTTCCGATGCTCCTGGATGCGGGCATCCATCCTGGTCAGGTCGCCGGGGTGATCGTGTCGTTGCTGACGTTTGGGGCCATCGTCGGTCGCATCGTGACAGGCATGCTGTTCGACCGCTTCTTCGCGCCGCGCGTTGCCATGTTCGTGTTCATGTTGCCAATCGTTGGCTTGTTCTTCGTGCTGGAGAACGTCGGCATCTGGGGGCTCTATGCCGGCGCACTCTTCTTCGGCATCGGACTGGGCAGCGAATCCGACGTTCTGGGCTATTTCACAAGTCGGTACTTCGGTCTGGAGTCCATGGGTGAACTCTACGGTCTTGTCTTCGGCGCGTTCATGGGCGGGACTGCGCTGGGTCCCGTGCTGTATGGCGTCATGCAGTCGCACTACGGCAACTATCGCATCGCGCTGTTTTGCTCGATCGGGATGCTGGCTGCCGTTTGCCTGCTGTGCGCGATGCTGCCGCGCTTCAAGGATCTGCGAGACGTCTGATCGCGTCCGGCGGACGACGACATCAACGCCGAGTCCGTCCTTTCTCGCTTCACAGCCCTCACTGACGTGAGTGAGCTGATCGCACGCTGCGCCCGTCACAGCACAGCCCCAACCTCGTCATGAAAATCCATGAAACATCCAATGAAACGCCCTCTGGCCGCCATGCTGATTGCGTGCGGCGCGCCCGCCTTCGCGCAGTCCACGGTATCGATCTACGGCATCGTTGACGCCGCCGTCGCCTACATCGACAAAACGGGCAGTGCCGGGTTCACGATCAAGAAGCTGACCTCCAACGGTTCCACGCCGTCGAGAATCGGCTTTCGCGGGACCGAAGATCTGGGTGGCGGCTACCGCGCCAACTTTGTCTTGGAAACTGGCTTCGCCCCCGACACCGGAACCCTTTCTCAAGGCGGTCGCTCGTTTGGCCGCCAATCCACGGTGGGGCTTGAAACACCGTACGGGGAAGTGGTGCTGGGTCGGCAATACACGTTTCGCTATGCGCTGTACGGTTCCGACTACATGGGGGACAACCTCTTCGGCGTGGGCTCCGTCGACCCCTACATTCCCAATGATCGCGCCGACAACTCCATCGGCTACCGGTTTACCTACGGCAGGTTCAACTACCGCGCGGTCTACAGCTTCGGGCGCGACGTGGCCGCAACCGGCGGTCCTGCAGCCACCAACTGCCCCGGTGAACAGGCCAGTGATCACAAGGCCTGCACGCAGCTTTCAATGCTCGGCACCTACGACGGCGATGGCTGGGGAGTCGCTGCCGCTTACGACAAATTGCGCGGCGCACCGGGCATCCGCTTCGAGGACCTGAACTCGAGCAGGTACTACGATCTTCGAACCACACTGAATGGTTATGTCACCGTGTTCAAGGGCCGGATCGGCGTGGGCTGGATCGGACGAAAGCACGAGAGCGCAACGCCGTACCGACAGTCCATCGGCTGGGTGTCGTTGACTCAGGAAATTGCGCCATTGGTCCATTTGGACGCGACGCTCTATCGAATCAACCGTCGCCACAGCCGCGATGACGCCTGGTTCCCGGTGGCCCGGCTGCGCTACCTCCTGTCCACCCGCACCAACCTGTATGCCACGGCGGGCTACATGCACAACCAAGGGGCGTCTGCACTCTCGGTCGACGGCCAGTCGCCCTCCCTCGCGGGCAAGAAGCAGTTCGGGGTGGCACTGGGCATCCGCCACAACTTCTGAACTCCCCATGCCGGCGAAAAGCCTCTGGACACAGACGGAAATTCTGTGCATACTGCATACACAGAACATTGACGCCATGCGGCGTTGATGTCCTGCATTGCAGGAAGCGCGCCGGCCGCGCCCCTTCCCTCACTTTGAAATTTGCCCATGAGCACCTCTCCCATCTGGCTATGCAAGGCCGCCGACGTCGGTACCGAACGCCCCCGTCAAGTCTGTCCCAAGGGCAGCGAAGAGGCACTTGCCGTTTCCCGCATCGGAGACGAATTTTTCCTGACCGAAGACACATGCACGCACGCGCTGGTGTCGCTCTCGGACGGGCACATCGAAGACGGCGTGCTTCATTGCCCGCTGCACGGCGGCGCCTTCGACATCCGCACCGGCAAGGCACTCGAGTTTCCCTGCACAAAGGCGCTCAAGACCTATGCAATTGAACGCAAGGGCGATGACCTCTACGGCCTTCTTGCGTAGTTGAGAGCCAACCAGTTCGAAGCGCGCAGTCGTGAGCCAATCACTTCGACTTCCGCCCCTGCCGGCACTGCGCGCATTCGAGTCCGCAGCTCGCCAGTTGTCGTTCACGCAGGCGGCGCACGAACTGCACGTCACGCAGGGCGCCGTCAGCCGCCAGGTTCGCGCGCTCGAACAATTCCTGGGCGTGAGGCTTTTCGACAGATTCACCCGACGCATCGAACTGACCGAGAAGGGGAAGGACTACTTCTCGGCCGTCCAGGCTTCTCTGTGCAACATAGAGCAGGCCACGAAGATGACGATGGGCGATGCCCACCGACGCGTCACTCTGGATGTACTGCCGACGCTTTGCACCCTCTGGCTGATGCCTTTGCTGCAGGAGTTCACGGAGACGCACCCGCACATCGAGCTTCGGATCGATTCTTCACTTGACCCTGTCGACTTCCGGACCCATCAGGCGGACGTTGCGATCCGGGTGGGCCGGCTACCAGGCCGGCAATATGCCGCCGCTGCGCCGCGCATCGACCTCGAGATGGCACGCAGTTGGAAGGACGTGCAGGCAGACTTTCTCTTCCCCGACGTTCTCGTGCCCGTGATGTCGCGCAAGTTGCTTTCGCAAGGCCGCCCGGTCGAGCGCGCTGCCGACGTATTGAACTACCGGCTGATCCACACCGCGAATCGAAAGCATGCGTGGGGAGATTGGCTCGCCCACCATCGCTTGGGACCTCCCGCCAAAGCACCTTCTTTGGATTTCGGCCATTTCTTCATGGCGATCCGAGCAGCCAAGGACTGCAAAGGCATTGCCATCGTTCCCAGGATATTTCTCGAGAGCGTGCTTGGGGACGCCGAGATGGTTTGCCCTCTTGAATCACAACTCGAAAGTGCGGGTGGGTACTACATGCTGACTCGCCAGTCGTCGACGAGCGAGCCGGCCACACAGGAAATCAGGCGATGGGTCTTGTCCGTTGCCCACCGATCCTTCAGCCGCGCCGCCACTGAAGGCGCGCCGAGCCCTTTCTAACCTCCACCAAAAAAGGAATCCTATGGCCAAAGTAATAATGGGAATTGCGTCTTCTCACAGTCCAGCGCTGTTGATGGAGCCATCTGCATGGCTCGCACGCGCGGCGCAGGACGACCAGAACCTCTTTGCGCTGCATGACTTCGACGGCAAGCGGGTCTCCTACCAGGAGCTGCTTTCAAGAGCCGATCCCGCGCTGACGGAGCAAATAGTTCCGGAGGTCATGCACAAGCGCCACCAAGCCAATCAGGCGGCGATGGCTGAACTTACGCGTCGCCTGGATGCAGCGTCTCCAGACCTTCTGATCGTGCTCGGTGACGATCACAAGGAAGTCTTCGACGAAGACAACATGCCATCGATCTCCGTCTTTTGCGGCGACTCGCTTCCCTACAAGGCGCAGGGAATCATGAAATGGAAGTACGACCCTCGCCTGAACCAGGAGCTCTGGTATCCGCAAGAGGAAAGAGACTACCCGGTGGATGCGCCGCGCGCGTTGCGGCTCATCGAAGACTTGATGGGTGCCGGGTTCGATCCGGCGCATTCGCGCTACATGGCTGCCGGACAAGGCATGAGCCACTCCTTCGGATATGTGTACTACAAGATCATGTCCGAGCACACGTATCCTGTGATTCCGGTCAGCATCAATACGTACTATCCGCCCACCCAGATCACGCCGCGGCGGGCGTACCAGCTTGGCCAAACCACTCGCAGGCTCGTGGAGTCTTGGCCTGACGACCTGCGCGTGGCGATCGTGTCCACAGGTGGGCTCAGCCATTTTGTCGTCGACGAGCAGTTCGATCGCGATTTCTTGCGGGTCATGGCGTCCGGGGACATCGAGCAGCACGCGGCGCTGCAGCTCGAGAAGCTCCAGTCGGGCAACTCCGAGTTTCGCTGCTGGTCGGCCCTCGCGGGCGCGGTAGAGGGCATGAAGATGAATCTCATCGACTACATTCCTTGCTATCGCAGCCCTGCCGGTACGGGATGTGCAATGGCGTTCGCCACCTGGGAATGAAGCTCCTCACGTGCCTTATCTGACAATCGGCGAGAGCCGAATCTACTTCGAGCAACATGGGGCGGGCCCGAGCCTCGTCCTGCTTCATGGAGTCGGCGGCAATCACGCCAGCTGGTTCGCGCAGATTGCCGGCCTGAGCCATCGTTGGCGCCTGACGACGCTGGATCTTCGCGGATTCGGGAATTCCACCGATGTGGAGCAATCAGGACGCGAAAGCTTTGCGGACGATCTTGTCGCCATCTGGCGCGAATTGAGGCTCGAGGGCTCGGTGCTCATCGGCCAGTCCATGGGCGGCGGTGCAGCCATGGCGTTCGCTGCCGAGCACGCGGCGCGGCTGCGCGCATTGGTGGTGGCGGACTCTCTGGTTGGTCTGGAATTGCCGCCCGCCGCGCGCGAGCGAATGGCAGTTGCAGAGGCTGCCACCGCCGACCTTCCCCAGGTCGAGCGCGTGCTTGGCTCACGCGTTCGGACAGCCATGCCCGAACGCGTTGCACTCTATCAACAGCTCGCGAGTTTCAACAGCGTCACCCTGCGAACGCTCAAGGGTGCACCGCGGCGCGTGACCCTGGAGAGCCTCGAGCGCAGCGGACTGCCCATCCTGTTCATTGTGGGCCAGGAGGATGTGCTCTTTCCACCGCAAGCCATGCGCGCGGTCCACGAGCGGCTTGCGAATTCGAACTACGCAGAGATCGAAGGCGCCGGTCATTCGGCTCACTTCGAAGACCCGGACGCGTTCAACCGGGTGCTCACGGATTGGCTGGAACGGCTTGCGTGCCCGCGATAGGGGGCGATGCTTGGTACGGAGTGCTCGATCCCCGAAACGTGCCAGCGTCCCGCGTGGAAGCACTACACCGCACTTTCGCCTGCAGCCTTGCCGCGCCTGAGATCAGGTCCAATTTCGCCAAGCAGGGACTGCTACCCAGGGAAGAAGGTTCACAACAGATACGGGATCTCATGCGGACCGAGCAAACCAAGTGGGTCAAGATTGCAAAGACGTACCGTCTGCAACTGAAGCAGGATTGAGTCGCGCCCCTGCCCTTACCCGGTCATGAAGCGACCGAAAACTTCTTGATCAACTCCTGCATATAGACGCGCGTGCACTCCTCGGCCGCATCTCCGTCGCAGCGCTCGATCGCTGCGAACACACGTTCATCATGGAACACAGCCAATGCGCGATTGGCCGGATCTCTGTAGAACTCGTTTCGCACTGCCAGGAATTGGTCTTCCAGCATCAGTGCGCAACGTTGCAACGGGACGTTCGTGCACATTTTTCGCCACGAGAGCCGGAACTGGTAACTGCTCTCTGCGAAAGCAGCGAAGCGATTGGCCTGCTGTGCCTGCTGCTCCTTTTCGAGCGCCTTGCCCAACAACTTGATGTCTTCCGCGCTTGCATCCGTTGCCGCATGGCGGGCCACTCGTGGGTCGATCAACAAGTGCGCCTCAAGCCGGTGCGCGATGTCGCGTGGCGTGTCCGCAGGCAGCATGAAACCGCGATCGCTGGTGACGATCAGGCCATCACGCGCCAACTGGAAAAGCGCCTCCCGCACCGGCGTGCGCGACACACCGAAACGCGCAGCCACCTCGACCTCAAGCAGTCTGGAGCCGGGACTGATCGTGCCGTTGCGAAGCTCAAGCCTTAGCGCGTCGTAAACCTGTTCGCGCAAAGGAGCGCTTTGGACTATCAGAGAAGCACGTGCCATGGAAAAACTCGCTGGAAAAGAAGCAAAAAGTGGATGCGCTGCCCCGAGGAAACCCGCGCTCGGTCGCACAAACGACGAAAACCCTCCGTCGCTCCATTGACAGAGGAATGTTCATTGCATACAGTACACAGAGCGCGACATTCAGAACATCGCGGACACGCAGTTTACCTTGATGTAGTTGGCCGCTCCCTTCGGAAGGGAGCCGGCAGAAAGCAAACGCTATGAGCAAATTGGCACTCTTTGAGAATGTCGCCCGGCGAATTCGGCGGGCTTATGAAGGCGTCCCCATCGACCCCGTCGGTCCCGAGATCGGCCCCCTGAACCTCGAGGGCGCCTACAAGGTCCAGCAGTTGAACACCGCCTTTCGCACGCGGGCAGGCGAAGCCGTGGTGGGCCGCAAGATCGGGCTGACATCGCCAGTCGTTCAAAAGCAGCTGGGCGTGGACCAGCCCGACTACGGCGTTCTCTTTGAGAGCATGCGCGTGGCGAATGGAGCGACGATTGATCGATCGAAGCTGCTCCAGCCGCGCATCGAAGGCGAGATTGCACTGGCTTTTCGCACCGATATGCGGACTGCGCCAACGTCGCTGGCGGAGCTGGTCGATGCCGTCGACTGGCTTTCCCCGGCCCTGGAGATCGTGGACAGTCGCATCTGCAATTGGCAGATCGGCATCGTGGACACGATTGCCGACAACGCCTCCTCAGGACTGTTCGTCATCGGCAACCAACGCCTGCGCCCCAGCGAGGTCGACACCGTCGGCTGCACCATGCAGCTGTACGCAAACGGAGAAGTCGTCTCGCAAGGCGCTGGCGCTGCCTGCTTGGGCGATCCTTACCTGGCGGCGCTTTGGTTGGTGCAAAAGATGATTGCGCTGAACGAGCCGCTCAAGGCCGGAGAAGTCATCATGACCGGTGCGCTCGGGCCCATGGTCACGGTGCATGCTGACACCCACTATCAACTCAAGGTCGATGGTTTTGGCGCGTGCGACGTGACCTTCTCCTAGCACACCCGGGAGCGAACGTGACGCACGACAAATCCGCCCCCCGCCCCCCGGTGGAGTTGCATCGACTGATCTCCAACACAGTCGGCAACCCGGGTTTCGCCGCACGCTTGGCCCAGAACGCGGAGGCGGTCTACACCGAGTTCGAAGTGCCGCAAGCGCAACGGCGCGCCCTGCTGGCCGACCCCAAGCAGGCACTCGCGCAACTCGATGTGCACCCCAACCTGCAGTTCAAGCTGCTTGCCGCGCTGGGCCTGTTAAGCCTGCCGCCAGCCTCGATTCAACCCTATCTCCAGGATCAGCACCTCGATGGCAAAGATCGTTAGTGGCGCCGCCACGTCTCATACCTTCGGGCTTCCCGGCAACGCCGCGGACGCGGCTCAACGGATTGCCGACGGCATGCTCGAGGTTGGCCGGCGAGTCCGCGCCAGCAAGCCGGACCTGCTGCTGATCGTCTCCAGTGACCATCTGACCAACTTCAACTTGGATTTCCAGATCCCTTGGGCGGTGGGATTGGCCGACTCCTATCTCCCGCTTGGCGATCTGGGAACCCGTCGCGTGGCTTATCGGGGTCATCGCGAATTTGCCACCGGATTGATGCATTTCGCTGCCGCCGCCGGCTTTGATCTGATCGGTGTCGAACGGCTCACGCCCGACCACGGGATCACGGTACCGAACGAAATGATCAATGGCGACGCCGGCATCCCCATCGTCCCCATCTACATCAACACGGTCATGCAGCCGATTCCGACGTGCGCGCGCAGCTTCGGACTGGGCCGGATCATCGCCGACTACGTCGCCAGCATTGATGACACGACGCGCGTAGCGATCGTTGCCACCGGTGGGCTGTCCCATTGGGTTTGCATGCCGGACTCCGGCCGGGTCAATGCCGAATGGGACCAATCGATCATCGAACTGGTGATCTCGGGTCAAGGCGAGAGGCTGGGCCAGTGGACTCCCGAAAAAATCACGGACCACGGAGGCAATGGCGGTTTGGAGATCGCCACCTGGGCCTGCATGGCCGGCGCTTTGCGAAATGCCCGCGGCGAAGCCATCTACTACGAAGCAATGACGCCTTGGTGGACGGGTATGGGCGGAATATTCATGACGCCCCAATCCTGAACTCACAGGCAAATATCAAAAACTGGAGCCAACCATGCTTTCTTCTCATGCGAGCGACATCAGCAAGGATGTCGCCGCGATCGGCGCTCAATCCAAATTCGTCGAACTGGACGGATTGACCACCCACTACATCGAAGCCGGTGAAGGTCCCCTCCTGGTCCTCGTTCATGGCGGCGGAGCAGGTGCCGACTCCTGGGGAAATTGGCGAAGCTGCTTGTCGGCCTATGCAAGAAAATTTCGGGTCATTGCCTACGACATGCCAGGCTTCGGGCGCACAGCCAAGCCGGATCCGTCGGTCTACGACTATGGCCAGGAGGCGAGAAACCGCCACCTGACGGCGCTCATTCGGCATCTGAATCACGCAGCCCCGGCGCACCTGATTGGAAACTCGATGGGTGGCGCCACGGCCCTGGGCGTGGCCATGACCGCCCCCGATCTGGTTCGCAAGCTGGTGCTCATGGGCAGTGCCGGCCTTGGAATTTCGAACCCCGATCCCGAGGCCATGCGCCCGTTCGCTGCCTACGACTATTCGATCGAAGCCATGCGAACGATCATGGAGCATCTTGGCGGACCACGCTTCCAGTTCGACGAGCAACTTCTGCAGTATCGACATGCGCTCATGCAAGAGCCCGCGGCCAGGGCCGCCATCGATGTCATCAAACGCAGCAAGCTGACGTACACATCCGAGCAGATTGCATCTGTCAAGGCGCCGACCCTGGTAGTGGGAGGCAAGGCCGACAAGGTTGCCATATTGGCTCGTACCTATGGCTATCTTGAGCTGCTCGAAAACTCCTGGGGATTCGTCCTTCCCCATGTCGGGCATTGGGCAATGATGGAGTCGCCTCGAGAGTTCGTGGCCATCACAACAGCCTTTTTCGATGAAGAACTCTTCTAGAACGAACCACGAGACCGAGAGATGACAATGGAAGCCCCTATCACGTTCGTTGACGACCGCTTGCTGCGCAAGGTTCCATCCTGGCGCACCTATCTGGCAGCAAAGCTCGGTTTTCGCAATCATTGGTATCCGATCAAGCTGTCGCGCGAGATCGGCGAATCCCAGATCGTGAAGGCCACTTTGTGCGGCGAGAACATCTTGCTCAAACGCATTGACGGAAAGGTCTATGCACTGCGCGACCGCTGCATTCATCGCGGCGTCCCCTTTTCGGAAAAGCTGGAGTGCTACACGAAGGGCACCATTACCTGTTGGTATCACGGGTTTACCTACAAGTGGGAAACCGGTGAACTCTGCGACATCCTCGCCTCGCCCGATAGCAAGGCAATTGGCAGGCAGAGCGTCAAGTCGTACCCGGTCCAGGAAGCCAAGGGGGCAGTGTTCGTTTTCATGGGTGACGACGATGTCAAGCCGCACCCGCTTTGCGAAGACGTCCCTCCGATGTTTCTCGACGAGGACCTGGCCCTCGAAGGCGACTCCTACATGGTCCAGTCCAACTGGCGCGTGGGTTGCGAGAACGGTTTCGATGGGTTGCACGTCTACATCCACCGCACCTCTCCGCTGGTCAACGACACGCAGCGATCTCTGCCCGTTGGACACACTGCCAATTCCGGGCAAATCGTCCTGCACGAGGTGGACGGGCAGCCCAAGGGCGTGTATGACGAGTTCGCCCATCACGTCAGCCTCTGGGAAGGCCAGGTCGAAGGCGACGTCGTCGTCCGCGGGGTGCGCAATACCCGAACCGATGGTGTGCCTACCCGAACGACCGCGGCGTCGCTGTGGCTGCCGGGCGTTCTGCGGGTTGACGACTTCCCGGACGCGGGCCGCCATCAGTTCGAGTGGTACGTCCCTGTCAGCGAGGATGAGCACTACTACTTGATCATGATCGGCAAGCGGGTAACCAATCCGCAAGAGGCTCTGGACCACGAGCAGGAGTTCTGGAATCGATGGAAACCAGTCTCTCTGGACGGCTTCAACAATCAAGACATAGAAGCTCGGCTCGCGCTGCAAAAGTTCTATAGCAGCGACAAGGCCTGGCTCCAGGAAATGCTGATCGAGGGCGACCATCCGATCATCAAGTGGCGCGAACTGTGCCATCGCCACAACCGCGGCGTTCAACGACCCGACCACCTCTGAGCCGAAGATCGGCTGCAAAAACCTACGTTGGAATCCAATGCGAAAATTGAAAGTCGCCGTCATAGGCTCGGGCAATATCGGGACGGACCTGATGATAAAAATCATGAGGAACTCCAAGCACCTCGAGATCGTTGCAATGGCGGGAATTGATCCGCAGTCCGATGGACTCGCGCGCGCCGCCCGGCTGGGCATCGCGATCACCTCGGAGGGCATCGATGGGCTGATTGCGATGCCTGAGTTTCAGGACGTCGCGATCGTCTTCGATGCGACCTCGGCCCAGGCGCATCTCGTCAATGCGGCGCGCCTGGCGCCAAGCGGCTGCCGAATCATCGATCTGACGCCGGCGGCCATCGGCCCCTTCGTCGTGCCGGTGGTGAATCTGGACACACACGTCGACGCAGTCAACCTGAACATGGTGACCTGCGGAGGACAGGCGACCATTCCCATTGTGGCCGCAATCAACCGGGTCGCTCCCGTGCGATATGCCGAGATCGTCGCCTCGATCGCGTCCAAGTCCGCAGGGCCGGGAACTCGCGCCAACATTGACGAGTTCACCGAAACGACCACCCAGGCACTGCGAGAGGTTGGCGGTGCCGAGGTCGCGAAGGCGATCATCATCCTGAATCCTGCAGATCCTCCGATGATGATGCGCGACACCGTCTACACGCTCACCGCGTCCGCGGACACGGGTCAGATCGAGGAGTCGATCGCCGCAATGGTCAGTGCCGTACAGGCTTACGTCCCGGGATATCGCCTGAAGCAGTCCGTGCAGTTCGATGAAGTCGGCGCCGACGGCCGATTGAACGTTCCGGGTGCCGGTGTCATGGCTGGCCTCAAGACAACGGTCTTCCTGGAAGTCCAAGGCGCTGCCCACTACCTTCCCGCGTATGCAGGCAACCTCGACATCATGACGTCGGCCGCGATGGCTACCGCCGACCATCTCGCCTTGCGAATGCTCGAAAAAATGGAGGCCATCTCGTGAGCCGACAACCTACCTCCTTGTATGTTCAGGACGTGACCTTGCGAGATGGCATGCATGCGATCGGTCACCAGTACACGCTCGCACAAGCCCGTGACATCGCCACCGTGCTCGACAAAGCGGGCGTCGCGGCGATCGAGGTCGCTCACGGCGATGGCCTGGCCGGCGCCAGCTTCAACTACGGCTTCGGGCGACACAGCGACCGCGAATGGATTGGCGAAGTGGCCGACTCGGTTCGAAGGGCACGAGTGACGACGCTCTTGATACCCGGCATCGGCACATTGCACGACTTGCGCGATGCGCATGCCGTTGGCGTGCGCTCGGTTCGGATCGCAACCCATTGCACCGAAGCAGACGTATCTCGCCAGCACATCGGCGCCGCGCGGGACCTCGGATTGGACACCGTCGGCTTCTTGATGATGTCTCACATGATCGCACCCGAGGCTCTCGCCGCCCAAGCAAAGCTGATGGAGTCCTACGGTGCCGAATGCGTCTATGTCGTCGACTCCGGCGGGGCCCTGGACATGACAGGAGTCCGCGAGCGATTGCAGGCGTTCGGCCAAGTGCTCAAGCCTGAAACCCAGCGCGGCATCCACGCGCACCACAATCTGAGTCTTGGCGTCGCCAACTCGATGGTGGCTGTCGAATTCGGTGCGACCCGCATCGACGCCTCGCTGGCCGGCATGGGTGCGGGGGCCGGAAACGCACCGCTGGAGGTCTTCATCGCCGCAGCGGACCGTGCCGGGTGGGATCACCGATGTGATCTGCTCGCACTGATGGATGCTGCCGAAGATCTGGTTCGGCCCCTGCAGGACCGTCCTGTGCGGGTGGACCGCGAAACGCTCTCGCTGGGGTACGCGGGTGTCTATTCGAGCTTTTTGCGTCATGCGGAACGTGCAGCCAAGACTTTCGGCCTGGATACCCGTTCAATTCTCATTGAACTAGGCAAACGAAAAATGGTTGGCGGCCAGGAAGACATGATCGTCGACGTTGCGCTGGATCTTCTGAATTCCAAGCCACCCATCGCCGACACCGTCTCTTAGGAATTGCGAGCTGCGGAGAAAGTGCGGTTGCGACGGAGCCCCCGTCCCGCGACACGACCGCCATTTCTCAGCCTTCGCATCCAAGGGCCGGACTTCCCTTTTTTCGCACCTCAACCCGCAGCGCGCACTTCGTGCCGGACGAACCTGCCGGCGCCGCACGATTGAGTAGAAGCACCTCAAGAAAAGCATGAACGATTCGAATCCCAACCCGGCTGGCGCCGTTGCGCTGTGCTGTAGTCATGTCGAAGGCGCCACGTGGGAATCCCGGCTGCGCGCGGCGCTGCCGAAGGCCTCCTTGACTGTCTGGCCGGCCGTGGCCGCAGAAGCAGAATGCGCCATCGTCTGGTCGCCGACGCAGGCTTTCATGGACGCGCATCCGCGCCTGCGCGTGATCTTCAATATGGGGGCGGGCGTTGACGCGCTGATGCGACTGCGCCTTCCGACTCACGCGCGCGTGGTACGCATCGAAGACGGTGGCATGGCCGTTCAGATGGCCGACTACGTCTGCCACGCCGTTCTGCGGCACTTCCGCGAGTTCGACGCCTATGCCGACGATGCCGCCGCACACAACTGGCGTCCGCGCAAGCCTCGTCTGCGCGCAGATTTCCCAGTCGGTGTGATGGGACTCGGCGCACTCGGCCTGCGTGTGACCGAGACGCTCGTGAAGTTTGACTTTCCAGTGCTTGGCTGGAGCCAGTCGATCAAACACGTCGAGGGTTTCACCTGCCTGGCGGGCGCCGATGCCTTCGACGAGTTTCTTTCGCGCACGCGCATCTTGGTATGCATGCTGCCGCTCACACCGCTCACGCGCGACATCGTGTGCAGTGCCACCTTGTCACGCCTGCTGCCGGGCGGATACTTCATCAACGTGGCGCGCGGGGCCCACGTGGTGGAGTCCGATTTGCTGGCGCTGATCCAGAGTGGCCACCTCGCTGGCGCCACCCTCGACGTGACGCGCGAGGAGCCCCTTCCCCCTGGCCATCCGTTCTGGACCTGCCCGCAGATCGCGCTGACGCCTCACATCGCAGGGCAGACCGTGATCGACGAAGCGATCGCGCAGATCGCTTCGAAGATCAACGCAGGCTTCGGCGATCCACGGCTTTCAGGTTTTGTTGATCCCGAGCGAGGCTATTGACTATGACTTATCCAACAAGCAACAGGACTGCAGCCATGCCAATGACTTCGATCTTTCACTTCGCTTTCAACGTCACCGACCTCGAAAGCGCGCGACGGTTCTACGGCGGCGTGCTCGGCTGCCGCGAGGGACGGAGCACCGCGACCTGGGTGGACTTCGACTTCTTCGGCCATCAGATCTCGCTGCACCTGGGCAAGCCTCTCGCCACTGCCGCAACGGGCCTCGTTGGCGACAAGCTCGTGCCGATGCCGCACTTCGGCCTGATCTTGAAGCTCACCGAGTGGAAGACCTTGGCCGCACGTCTGCAGGAGGCCGAGACGGAATTTGTCTTGATGCCGCAGTTGCGCTTCGAGGGACAGCCCGGTGAGCAATGGACCATGTTCTTCCTCGATCCTTTTGGCAATCCGATCGAGATCAAGGGGTTCCGCGACCTTGATGCTGTGTATGCGGTTTGAACAGCCGAACCCTCGCCGCCCGAAGCTCGTGACGAAGCGGCCCATGAACGGCTTGGGGGCGGCCTCAAGGGCGCGGTCGTAGTTCGCGCGCTCACTCTCCCGCCCATTTTTGGGCTGGATGAAGACGACCGATGTGTACGGTCACGCAACAATGCTTTTTTCAGCAGCATGGGTGATCGGTCGATCGCTGCGGGCTGAACTGTTCGGAACCACCATTCAGGGACGCATATCCGAGCGGCCGTCGTGATCACAAACCCTCCTGGGCTTGCTGCTCAGTTCATGCCTCGGCTAGCATCCCGTTACTTTTAAGAAATTTCAGCGGGACAACTCGGGAGGAACGAATGAGAGCTCATGTCATCGGGCGATGGCTTGCCGTCGCCAGCTTGGTGCTGTTGACTGGTTGCGCCACATCGATCGCCACGCGTGCGCCAGATGGCCGGCTTGACGTTCGGCTTCCGTCCGAGGGAACGGACGGGTATGTGCTACTCAAAGTCGTTTCCACCAGGCCAATCAGCCTGCTGAATCCGAAGTGGCAGCAGATCACCTTGATCTCCGCGCAAGGCGTTCGCCATGAAGTACCCGATCTGACGCCGATGGCCGTGGGTGTGTTTGGAGGCAGTTCGGTACCGACCGAATCACTGCACTTCGGTCGATTGCCTCCCGGCGAGTATGAGTTTGCGAGTGCCGGAAGCATCGGCCCTGGGCCAGGCCTGCTGCTTGCGTTGATCACCAGCGACCATGCGTCCCTGGACAAGCAGGTGCCACGCTTCAAGGTGGAGGTGGGACGCCTTGCCAACCTGGGAACGGTGGTGTTCTCGCCGAGCACTGGGGACAAGGAGCCGGCCCAGATCGTCTTGCTCGGCGGTGCACGAGGTACCGCGGAAAGCATGCGAGCGCTGCTGGACGACTCACGCAATGCCCCCACGCTGCAACCAGGTGGAGGATGGCTCCAGATGCCTGCAGATGAAGCACAGGCCATTGCTCGCGCAAGAGGGCTGGTGTCGATGCTGTCTCCCATCGGATCGCAAAGCGGAGCCCGTATGGTGGCCGGATCGCATCTGGGCGAGATCGTCGAGCGCGTGGCCCCAGGGCGCTGGACATCGGAGCCACTCGACACGCTGGCGCGAGTGAGCTTCGTTTCCTGCTGGAAAGATGCAACGTGCGTGGCCGGCTCCGAGTTCGGCCGCTACGCCGTCAAACGCCGCGGTGGTTCGTGGGAGGCTCGCCGCTTGTCGAGCGAACATGGTCAGGTCGCAACGATCCAAGATTTGTCTGAAGGCAGGGCGCTGCTCGTGGTCACCGACCGGCTCAAGGGCGCCCGCATCCTGGTCCAGGACCAGTTGGGCAACGATGAGGCCGCGCCCAAGGAACTCAGCGCGGGAATTCAGGACGTGGACGAAGCAAGGCTGCCCGCTCTGCTGCTCGATCATCCAGACGCTCTGCTGATGGCCAGAAACGTTCCCGGCTTTCGACGCGAGACCCTCATCACGCGCGTCGACAAGCAGTCCCTTCAGGTCACGACGAATCGCGAGAGATTCTGGGTCAGCCACTGGCAAGTGCTCCCGGATGGAGAGATTGCCGTTACCCGCATGAATGGCATGACGACGTATTTCACCAGTTCCACCGATGGCGGAAAGACCTGGGTGAGCACCGAGCGCACCGTGCCGATTGGGACCTATTGGCGGGATCAGACCCGAGCGTTGGGCATTCAGCCGACGCCTGGTTTCAGTACGGTCAGCAACCAGGTCACGCAGACGACCGATGGCGGCAAGACCTGGACCCCCTTGGGTCAACCGTTTCGAAGCGCCGACTTCGCAGCGCGAATCGTGTACGCCGATGACCAGGAAATCCTCGCGGAAGACGGAAAGCGGGTCTTTTCATCGCTCGATGCGGGAAGAACCTGGACACCGCGCTTTCCACGGGAGGGAGCGAACCCGGCTCCTGTCGCTGCTGCACCGCGCCCGCAACCAGGTCTCTGATACTCACTCGGGTGCTTTTTCCTCAAGGGGCCAAGAAGGGCTACGGACGTTTGTAGCTCGCTGAGCATCTTGATCCGTGAGGCATTCGCCGTGCGGGGTGCAATGGAAGCGAGAGGATGATCTTTCATGCCCTCCTACGATTCTTCTGTGGGCGCCAACCGACGACAACCACAGGCGCGTAAGCACCCAGTTATCGGCTCCTGAGCGCGCAGCAAGTGGTCAAGGCGTGCTGGGCGCAATCCGGCAGTTCGCCCTTGCGAGCGGCGGCTATGCAGCGATTTCCGCCGCCGGACTCGGGGGCCGCCGATGCCTGCTTGAAGGACGATCCCGACAGGCAAGTCCGTAGAACGGCCTGTCGTAGACCGCATTGGAACGCTCTTTGACCTGAAATTCCCTGTGCGATTGCAGCAACTGCTTCCTGCTCGCTCGGCAATGCACAACTCGATGCACTGAGCGCTCGCGGCGACGCGCCGATGATCCTGGCCATCGGCCCCGACAGCGATCTGCGTTTCGACGTGGCGATGCGCACCTATGACTACACGCCGTCGGTGCGCGCGGACGGTCCGACCTGGGACGACGAGGAGCGTGGTCGGCCAGGCGGCGGCGCCGATCATTTTCTCGACTTCATCGTCGCCCAAGCGGTGCCGGCCCTGGCGGCGCGCGCACCGCTGGATCCGCGACGCCGCACGCTGTGCGGGACACTCGTACGGTGGTTTGTTCGCGCTGCACGCGTTGTTGCGCCGGCCGCAGTTCTTCTCGCGCTGCGCGGCGGCGGCCCCCTCGTTGTGGTGGCAGGACGGCTTCATCCTGCGCGAGGCCGAACACCCCGCCCCCTGCCGGCGGGGCGCGAGACCATGTTGTTGTTCATGCAAGGCGCCTCGACCGAAGGCGAGAGTCCTGCCGCGCCACCTCCTGCAGGTGTCAGCGCGGCGCGCGCCGAACGCCTGCGACGCCAGCGTGCCGCCGTGCCACCGCAGGCAGGCCGGGACCTGGCGGGGCGACTCGACCGCGCAGGCGTGCGTGCGCAGTACCTCGCCTTTCCCGGCATGCCTCATGGCCCGATGTTGGCGGCATCCCTGCCGCCCCATTGGCACGGGCTGCGCGCCCGTCGCCGGCTTGAGCCGAAAGCTGGAGGAAAGTCGTTTCGTCCCCCACAGTTCGCGAGGATTCTTGCGGGATCCATGGCCGCATATCCGACCCGGGCAGCCGGAATTCGGATGCATCAACCATTGCGCATGAGAAGCTAGGTGAGCTTCATCACTTTGAGAGTGCAATGGTCAAAAAGACAACTGAACAGAAAGCTGCAGAGGCGCTTCGTTACATCGCTGCCAGTGGAGCGGCCAATGCGGTTGAGCTCGAGCCCTTCTTGACTGATCCCAATCAGGCCATACGCGCCGTGGCGGCCATGAACCCGGATGCAGACGAAGAGATCCTGGATCGTTTTGCGAATGACAAGTTCTGGGGCGTCCGCATGGAAGTGGTGCGCAATGCCAATGTCAGCCAGGCCACGTTGCGCAGGCTGCTGGAGTCCGACACGCGCAAACGCGGCGTGGTGCACCACGCCGCGCGCGAGAAGCTGGAAGAGCGCGGTGTCGCATTTGGTGCTGATGGCATGCCGGAAGACGCGGCGTAGAGAACGAAGTCGCATTTCCTGAGCGTCATTTGATCGGGTCGCTTTCGATCTCGATCACTGCGGCCAGTGTTCGTGAGGGGTCCTGTTATTGGCGCTCCGGCCTCTTGTTTCGGACAAGCAGTGCCATGGCCGCCAGCGCGACCGGAACATTCGAATCACGTATCTCAGTGCTGCCCCCCAACCAGACGCTTGTCTGTCAGGTGGCCCGTCAACCCGCGGACCTGGGCGCCGGCTTTGCCTTGAGGCCCGCCTCGATGAAGTTCACCAGGTAGTCGACACCGGCCTCGATGCTGGTCTCCTGCAGCTTCTCGGGCCACAGCGCCTGCACCCGCGTGTGCGTGCTGTGCGCATAGAAGAAGGCGCCGTAGACGAAGATGACGCGCCAGTAGAACTCTTCGCTGCTCAAGTGAGGAAGCTCGTGGCTCACGACATCCACGAAGCGTCGCGCGAAGTCGTCCACGATGGATGCTGTCAGCGCATGCACTTCATCGGCAGGGTCCATCAGCATGCGGCCGTAGAACGCACGGAACGACTCGCGCTCCTGGACACTGGCTCCCGCGACAAGCAGTGAGGGCGCCATGGAGGCCCGCAGGATGTCTCGCAACGGGACCTTCCGACCCTCGAATGCATCCAGGCGCTCCTTGCGCTCCTTCATCACCGGCCCCAGGCGGCGCTCCAGCACGGCCTTGCACAGCGCCTGCTTCGATCCCCAGTAGTAGTGGAAGGCTCCCAGGTTGGCGTTGGCCCGCTCCGCGATCGCTCGCATGCTGGTGCCCCCGTAGCCATGTGCAGCAAACAGGGCCTCGGCGGCGTCGAGGATCTGGTTTGCGGTGGTGTCGGAAAGCGCCTGCCGCTTCGAAGAGACGGTGGTTTTCGCTGCGGTGGGCTTGGGCATGGGGGAAGTGGCGAGGTATTGAAGTTCGTTGACAGCCAATCCTTGAAATCATACAGTTGTATATTTATACGTACGTATGACTTAAAGGAGACTTCATGAGATTGATCGATCTGTCCTCGACGCTGGACCCGCACGACCGCGATCTGCTTCCTCCCGCCATGGCCGCCGCTGCGGGCGTCGTGGCGCCCCGGGTGGACTACTCCCATCCAGCGACGCCGGACGGCCGAGATCGCTTCTGCCACTTCTTCGGCTGCAGCCACGATGACCTGCCCGACGGCGAGGGTTGGGGCTCGGAGGTGCTCAACGACATGTCGTCGCATTGCGGCACGCACGTGGACGCACCGCTGCACAGCGGATCGACCTGCGAGGGGCGAACCTCACGCACCATCGACCAGGTCGAACTGAACGAGCTCTTCTGCCCCGGCAAGGTGCTCGATGTGCGCCCTTGGGCGCAGCCTGGGCAGGCCATCCCCGTCGATGCGCTTCGCCAGGCGTTGTCCGCAGTGGGCGAGCCCATCCGTCCCGGCGACGCCGTGCTGATCCGGACCGGACAGGAGCGATATCGCCTGGGTGAGCCGGCCTTCTTTCAGTACCCGGGGATGAGCCGCGAAGGCACGCTGTTCCTGTCGGAGCAAGGCGCCACCGTGCTCGGCACCGATGCGGTCGGCTGGGACCGGCCCTTCGCCGTGATGGCCCAGGCCTTCAAGGAAACGGGCGACAAGCAGCAGCTGTGGGACGGCCACAAGGCGATCCGCGAGAAGGAGGCCTTCATCGTCCAGCAACTGTGCAACCTCGGCGCCTTGCCGCTGCGCGGCTTCCACGTGGGCTTCTTCCCGTTGAAGCTGGCACGCGCCAGCGCCGCTCCCGCCCGCGCCGTGGCCTTTCTTTCCAACTGAGGAGCGACTTCAATGCGTATCGTGACTTTTGTGCGCGAGGGCTTTGACGCACCTCGCCTCGGTGCCCTCATCGGCGTCGACGGTGTGCTGGACCTCACGGCTCGCCACCCTGGCGAAGAGGCCTTCGGCTCTGCGTTGGCTTTCCTGCGCGCAGGCCCTGCATCCTGGGACCTTGCGCGTGCGCAGGTCGTCAAGCACGGCGGCGCTGCAGAGTCCCTGGCCGGCGCCGCATTGTTTCCCCCGCTGCCCAATCCGCCGCTGATCCGGGACTGGGGAACCATGATCGAGCACCCCAGGTTCTTCCTGCGGCGACGCGCCGAGCAACTGGCCGCCCGGTCGGCCGACCCGGAGGCCGCCATGGCCGCCGCACAAGCCGATGGCTCGCTCGAGTTGCCCCCGAACTGGTTCACCGTGCCTCGCTTCTACACCGGCAATCCGCTCAACATGACCGGGCCGGATGCCGAGATCGCCTGGCCGGGTTTCGCCGAATCGCTGGACTACGAACTCGAACTGGCCGTCGTCATCGGCGTGGGTGGCAAGGACATCCCCGTGTCGCGAGCACGCGACCACATCTTCGGGGTCACGCTGTTCAACGACTTCACCGCGCGGGATACGCAAGTGGCTGAAGGCAGCCCGGCCGGCAAGAGCAAGGACTTCGATGGCGCCTACGCCATCGGCCCCTGCATCGCCACGCTCGACGAGATCCCCGACCTCTACCAGCTGCAGGTGCAGTCGAGGCTCAATGGCCTCGTCCAGACTACCCGCAGCACCGCCGACATGCAGCTGACCTTCGAGGACATCGTGAGCTATGCCAGTCGCTCGTGCACGCTGCACCCTGGCGAACTCTTCGCCTCGGGCACCTTCGAAGGTGGCTGCGGCGTGGAGACCGGCCGGCTGCTGCGCGATGGCGATGTCATCGAACTCGAGGCGCAGGGCATCGGCACGCTGCGCAACCGGATCCGCCGCACGGCAGCACCCGCCGCGGCAGCGAAGGCCTGAGATGACGGTTCCGCTGTACATCGTGGGCGTCGGCAGCACGCCCACGGGCCGCTTCGCGCATGTTCCGCTGCGCACGTTGGCCCGCCAGGCCATCGATCTCGCCCTGGCCGACGCTGGCGCGACGGCCGACCAGGTGGGTGCCGCGTTCTTCGCCAACGTCGGCCAGTCGCTCCTGCAGGGGCAGCACATGATCGGTGGCCAGGTGGCGCTGCGCGAGGCAGGATTGGATGGCATTCCGATCGTCAACGTCGAGAACGCCTGTGCCAGTGCCTCGACCGCCTTCTACCTCGCCTGCGCGCATCTGCGTGCAGGGTTGTGTGACGTCGCATTGGCGGTGGGAGCGGAGAAGCTGTCGCACCCGGACAAAGCCCGCACCTTTTCCATCTTCGATGGCGCCCATGACGCCGAAAGGCCTGAGGCACTGCTGCGCTTTCTCGCACAACAAGCTGGTGAAGACCCCACACAAGCTCCCGTCGCACAGCAACGCAGCGTCTTCATGGACATCTATGCGGCCCTGGCCCGCGCGCACATGGCGCGCCACGGCACCACGCAGCGGCAGCTGGCCCATGTGGCCGCCAAGAACCACAGCCACTCCGTGCACAACCCGTTGGCCCAGCATCGCGTCGCGATGTCGGTCGACGAGGTGCTCGCGGCGCGCGCCATCACCTGGCCTCTGACTCTGCCGATGTGCGCGCCGATCGGCGATGGCGCGGCTGCGGCGTTGATCGTGCGCGAGGACGCCCTGGAGCGCTTCGATGCGAAGCGTGCGGTGCGCGTGCGGGCCAGTGTTCTCGTCAGCGGATCGGACCGCGTCGATGGACGCGAGACGCCGATCAGCCGCCGCGCCGCACTGCGTGCCTACGCAGATGCCGGCGTCGGGCCCGAAGACATCGACGTGAGCGAAGTCCATGACGCCACGGCCTTCGGAGAAATCGTCCAGTGCGAACACCTGGGCTTGTGCGAACCCGGCCAGGGTGGATGGCTCGCGGAGCAAGGCCATACCGCACTGGGCGGCCGCCGGCCCGTCAACCCCTCGGGGGGACTGGAGTCGAAGGGCCACCCCATCGGCGCCACCGGCCTGATGCAGATCCATGAGCTCGTCCTGCAATTGCGCGGCGAGGCCGGCGGGCGACAGGTGGCCAATGCGCGCCTGGCCCTTGCCGAGAACGGCGGCGGCTTCCTGGGCCATGAGGAAGCGGCCGCGACCATCACCATTCTTGAACGGGCTGCACAACGCACATGAAGCACGCCACCATGTATTCCAGACGCACTCTCCTCGGGCAATCGCTCGCCCTGGGCTTGTCCAGCCTCGTCGGCAACGCTGCCAGGGCCGCCACCGCGGCCTGGCCGTCCAAACCGATCCAGGTCATCGTGCCCGCAACCACCGGCAGCGCACCCGAGATCGTGGCTCGTCTGATCGCCGACGCTTTGTCGACACGCCTCTCGAACCCCGTCTATGTGGAAGGCATGCCGGGGGCCTCGGGGATCATCGGCACCGACAAGGCGCTCAAGGCGCCCGCCGACGGGCACACGCTGCTCTACGCCATGAACCAGGTGGCGACGATGAACCCGCACCTCTACCCACGGCTGCCCTACAACCCGGCCAGGGACATGGCGCCGATCAGCCTGGTCGCGCGCGGCGGGTACGTGCTGCTCGCCCACAGCGGCCTGCCGGCATCCGACCTTCCGTCGCTGATCGCCCTGGCGAAGCGCGAGCCCGGCAAGCTGGCCTATGCCTCCACGGGCAACGGCAGTGCCTTCCACCTGGGCATGGAGCTGATCAAGGCGCAGTGCGGCATCGATCTGCTGCACGTGCCCTACCGCAGCGGCGCCAATGCCAACACCGAGCTCATGGCGGGGCGCGTGCAGGTCCGGCTCGAGCCCCAGGCCTCGGCGCTGGCGCTGGTTCGCGGCGGTCGCGTCAAGGCCTTGGCGGTGACCACACCCACGCGACTCCCCGTCCTGCCGCAGGTGCCGACGGTCCGGGAGACCCTGCCCGGATTCGAGCTGAGCGGCTGGAACGCCTTGTGGGCACCGGCGGGCACGCCCGCGCCGGTCATCGCGCGACTCAACGCCGAGGTGCAGCAGATCCTGAAGAGCGACGCATTCCGAAGCCATCTGCTGCAACTCGGCCTGACACCCGAGGGCTCGACGCCGGCTGAACTGGCTGCGCTGACGGCGCAAGAGACGGCGCAATGGAAGGCCCTGATCGACAAGACGGGCATCAAGGCGGACTGACATGACGGATTTCAAGACCCTGGCCGATCTCGTCGGCCACCATGCGCGCACGCGTCCCCATGCGATCGCCCTCACGTTCGAGGCGGGCCCGGCCTTGCCCGAGCAGCACCGCAGCTTCCTGCAACTGCACGAGAACGGCCTGGCGCTGGCCCGGGCCCTGCAAGGCCTGGGCATCCGACGTGGCGACGCCATCGCGCTGGTGATGGCGAACCACCCCGAGTTCGTCGAAGCCATGGTGGCGGCCGCGCACCTCGGGGCGGTGCTGGTACCGATCGATGCGCGGGCGCAAGGCGGCAGGCTCGCCGCACTGATCGATCGCACGCACTGCGTGGGTGTGATCGCGGCGGACTATGCCGCCGCTGCGGTCGCGCAGATTCGACCGCGCGCCACCCACCTTCGCTGGGTCGTGCGCGTCATCTCGGGCGAACTTGCGGCAGATGCGCCGCGCGCCTGCGAAGCGCTGGACTACGCGCAACTGCTGGCCCGCCACACACAGGCAGGCCTCCCCTCGGCGCACTTCACGCCCGTCGATCCCGATGACCCCATGCAGATTCTCTTCACCTCCGGCACGACCGGAGAGCCGAAGGGGATCGTGATCACGCACCGCCGCTTCGTCGACACGGCGGCACTGGCGGCCTCCGCCTTCGGCTACACCGGCGACGATCGCCTCTACTCCGGCCTGTCGCTGACGCACGCCAATGCCCAGTTGGTCACGCTGGGTGCAGCCCTGAGGCTTGGGATCGCCTGCGTCATGTCGCGCCGCTTCACCAAGTCGCGGTTGTGGGAGATCGTGCGTCGGCACCGGTGCACCGCCTTCACCCTGCTGGGCGGCATGACCACCGCTGTCTACTGCGAGCCGCCGTCGCCCAGCGACCGGGATCATGTCGTGCGCTTCGTGGTCGCCGCGGGCATGCCGCAGGCCATCTGGCGTGACTTCGAGCAGCGCTTTGGCGTCCATGTTCTGGAGTTCTACGGCACCGCCGAAGGCGGGCTGACGGTCAACCCTTTCGGGAAAGGTCCGATCGGCAGCATCGGCCGGCCGCACCCGGCGTTCTCCATCCGCATCGTCGCCGAAGACGGCAGCGATGCGCCTGCGGGCACGCCTGGCGAACTGGCGTTCCGGCCGGTCAGTGGCGCGCCCTTCGACATCGCGTACTTCGAAGACCCGCAGGCCTCGCAGAGCAAAGGCAAGGATGGTTGGCTCTGGACCGGCGACATCGTGCGCGCCGATGCGCACGGCTGGCTCTACTTCGAGCACCGCCGCGGCCATGGCATTCGCCGCAACGGCGAATTCATCGACCCGGCGCAGATCGAGAAGGCCATCGCGGACACCGGCCTGGTCCGCGATGCGTTTGTGTTCGGCACCGCAGCGGCCTCGGGGGCGCCTGGCGAACGCGATGTCGTCGCAGCCGTCGTCCCGCATCGCGCCGACCTGGACCTTTCGGTGCTCCATGCGCGTTTGCGCGAGACGCTGTCGAAGAACGCCCTTCCCGCTCGGCTGATGGCCATCGAAGCGATCCCCAAGACCGCGTCGGAAAAGCCGTTGGCGCGGGTTCTGGAGGAGTGGCTGCGCGACGGGACGGTCGCGACCGTGTTCGAGGCGCCCTCAGCCTAGACACAAGACCTGGGCGCAGGCGGCGGCAGGCCAATTTCCCCCTGCGCAATCAACAACAACGAAGGAGACATTCATGCACAACCACGGGCGTAAGCTTTTTCTTCCCATCTCACTTGCATCGCTGTTCATCGGGCCTTCGAGCTGGGCGCAGTCTTCTGTGACGCTCTTCGGCGTCATTGACATCTCGGTGAGCCACTACCAGACCAAGAGCGTGCTGCCCGCAGGCCTGCCTTGGTGGTCCCTGGCAGCGCCGGCATCCATCTCGCAAGGCGCCACGAAGCTCGCGTCGGGCGCGCACACCCCTTCTCTCCTGGGCATTCGCGGACAGGAGGATCTGGGCGGCGGGCTTGCTACAGGCTTCTGGCTGGAATCCACACTCACACCGGACGACGGGGCCCAGGGGCTTGGCGTTTTCGACCGCCGCTCGACGGTCAGCCTGTCGGGGCCGTTTGGCGAAGTGCGCCTCGGCCGCGACTATGTGCCGACCTATTGGAATCTGACGGTCTTCGATCCCTTCGGCACGGTCGGGGTTGGCGCGAACCTATGGAATCCGATCGGCACGGGGCTCACCACCAGCCACGGAAAGTCGCCCGCGAACCTGATGCCCTTTGACAACTACGTTCGCGCCTCCAACAGCGTCGGCTATTTCCTGCCGGGCAATGTTGGCGGGTTCTACGGCCAGGTCATGTACTCGCTGCATGAGAACCTGAAGCAGAGTGGCGTGAGCCACAGTCCGAGCAAGGGCGGGCGAAACGTCGGGGGGCGGTTCGGCTATCAACGTGGCCCGCTCAACCTGGCCATCGCCTACCAGGAAGACACCAAGGACGATCTCAGCGGATTCGACAAGGACCGTTTGAAGATCCTCAACGCTGGGGTCTCCTACGATTTCGATGTCGTCAAATTGTTCGGCCAGTTGTCGCAGATCAGGGATGAGCGCAGCAAGATGCACGTAGCCAATATCGGCGGCATTCCGCATCCCTTCAGGAACGAGAGCAATGGGAAGTACACCGGTGGCTTGATCGGCATCACGGCCCCGGTCGGGCCTGGATTGATCCGTGCGTCCTATTCGCGCGTGAACTACGCCTCTCCCCGTACGGTGAATGCTTTGAATCCCGCGACATGGCTGCAAGACAACGATGCCAGGATCGAGAAGTTCGCCGTCGGCTATGTGTACAACCTGTCAAAGCGCACCGCGCTCTATGCCACTGTTGCGCGAACCAAGATGAAGTGGAACGGGTCCGTGAATGCGGCGATGGCCATCAGTCCCGGAGGCGGGGTGAGGTTTGCGAACGGCATTGCCGGGATCAGCGCACCTTATGTCCCCACGAGCACCACCGGCTACGACATGGGCATTCGGCACGCCTTCTGAGGGCACTGACTCGCGCGGCGGACCTTCCAGGTGGTCGGCCCTGAACTCCCGCGTGCTGCAGCGCTGCGCGCTTGCCGGGCAAAGGGAAGGTCCGCACAGGGGCCGTCTCTTCCGGCCCGGAAGGGCAACGCTCTTTGACTCACAAGGCGCACGCGGTGCAACGGCAAGAATCCAGAGGGAGCGATGCACCACTGTCTAGCGTGCTCGATTGCGCATCGCATACAACAGCACGAGCGTCGCGATGATTTCCAGTCCCGCGACCGCATAGAGGCCCGCGGCCACGCTTCCCGTCGACGTCTTCAGCCACCCCATCGTGAAGGGCGCAGCGAACCCCGCCAGGTTGCCGACCGAGTTGATGAAAGCGATACCACCCGCCGCAGCGGTGCCCGTGAGAAAGGAAGCGGGGATCGACCAGAACACGGGAAAGGCGGCGAGGATGCCGATGGTCGCGAAGCTCAACGCGACCATGGCGAGCACAGGTTGCTCGATCAACACACCGGTGGCCACGAGCCCGACGCCGGCGATCAGCGTCGCATAGGCGCAGTGCCGCCGCCGCTCACCGGTGGCATCCGAATGCATGCCGTTGAGCACCATCGCGACCGTTCCCAGAATGAACGGAATGGCCGACAGCAGGCCGATGTTCAGCGTGCCCTTCACGCCCAGTTCCTTGACGATCGACGGCGTCCAGAACGCAATGGTGGCGTTGCCGCTCACGATGCAGAAATAGGCGGCGGTGCACAGCCACAGCATGGGGTTGCGCAACGCCCGGCCGAAACTCGATTGCTTGGGGACGTCGGCGTTCTCCTTCTGCAGTTCGGCGGCCAGCGCGTGCTTCTCGGCCTCGGTCAGCCAGCGTGCGGATTGGGGCCGGTCCGGCAGCCAGGCCAGCACCGCGAAGCCGGCAAGCACCGAAGGAATGCCTTCGAGCAAGAAGAGCCATTGCCAGTTTCGAAACGGCGCGACGCCTTCCATGCCGCTCATGATCAGTCCGGCGAGCGGCCCGCCGACGACGCCCGCGATGGCAAACGAGGTCATGAAGAGGCCGTTGATCTTGCCGCGGCGATGCGCCGGCACCCAGTACGTCAGGTACAGCATCACGCCCGGGAAAAAGCCGGCCTCGAATGCGCCGAGCAGGAATCGCAGCACATAGAAGGACGTGGGCGTTTCCACGTAGATCATCGCCATCGACGTGAGGCCCCAGAGGATCGTGATGCGCGCGAGCGTCTTGCGCGCACCGATCTTCTGCAGCAGCAGGTTGCTCGGCACCTCGAACAGAAAGTAGCCGATGAAGAAGATGCCGGCACCCAGCCCGTAGACCGCCTCGCTGAACTGCAGGTCCTGCAGCATCTGCAGCTTGGCGAAGCCCACGTTGACGCGGTCGATCCACGCCAGCAGGAACAGGAACACCAGGAACGGCACCAGCCGCCATGCGATCTTGCGGTGCATGCGGTCGTGGTCCGAGGGGGAATGGGCGCCGGTCGAAGGCCGCGCAAGGGATGAGACGGAGGTAGCTTCCACAGCAGTTTCCTTTTTCTTCAATGACAGAACTCCAGGAATGCGTCGCCCTTCATGGTGTACGCATAATGTTTATAAATATATTTATAGACATTCCATCGCACATTGGTAGTTACCCTCCGTGGGATCTGTCTCCGCCGGTTTCATCGTTCGCGAATCGAGAAAGGACCTTTGCCGCCGGCACGGTTTCCGCGCGACTTCGTTCCTCCTAAGGTCAGCACCTGGCACCGCGCAGTGCGTGCCTAGCCAACCAAGCAACCGAACGAAATGGAGCAGTTTTCAATGTCGCAATGGATACGCAAGATCGGCGCCGCAGCGTCTCTATGGGGCGCAATGAGCGTCACCCTCGCCTTCGCAGCCCCCGTCGTGGGCAAGAGCCCGTGGGGCCCGAACGACGAACTCGGCCGACTCAACCTCATGACCGCGAGCACCAAGGCCCAGGTGCTTTCCCGCGCGGACGGTGCGCGTGTGTACGACCTGTCGGTCGAGTACTTCGTCGGCATGCCGAGCTGGCACGGCATCGGCGACCCGCGCTACCAGATCTGGATGACGCACACGCCGCACGGCACCGTGGTCGACGACCCGATGGGCGTCGGCCACACGCAGAACAAGCACGTGAGCTACACCGGCGCGGCCATCTCGATGTACACCCACATGGGCACGCACATCGACGCGCTCAACCATTTCGGCCTCGACGGCAAGATCTGGAACGGCTTCGAGGCGCGCGAACACCTGGGCGACCGCGGCTGGAAGAAGACCGGCGCCGAGACCATCCCGCCGATCGTGGCCCGCGGCGTCCTGATCGACGTTGCGGCCGCCAAAGGCGTCGAGATGCTGGCGCCCGGCTACCGCGTCACCCGGGCCGATCTGCAGGAGACGCTCGACAAGCAGCGCGTGAAGCTGGAGACAGGCGACGTGGTCCTGATCCGCACCGGCCGCATGAAGCTCTACGACAAGGCCGACGCCTACATGGATTCGCCGCCGGGCATGAGCGTGGATGCCGCGCGCTTTCTCGTGGAGTCGGGTGGCGCGATGGTCGTGGGTGCCGACAACCTGAGCTTCGAGACTTTCCCGCCCGATGCCGATGACAACTACGTGCCGGTGCACACCTACCTGCTCGCGCAACAAGGCGCGCCGATCATCGAGCTGGTCAACCTGGAAGCGCTCGCCAAGGACCGCGTCTACGAGTTCGCGTTCATCGGTGCGTCGCTCAAGCTGCGTGGTGGCGACGCCGCACCAATGCGCCCCATCGCCATCCCGCTGCGGCGCTGAGACGCTCGCGCGTGCTGCGTTGGCCGCCTCGGCTGGTACGCTCGGCGCCATGGATCGCTACGCTGCCATGCAGTACTTTTGCCGCGTCGTCGAACAGGGCAGCCTGGCCGCTGGCGCCCGCGCGCTGAACCTCTCGAACTCGGTCGTCACGAAGGCCATCCAGTCGCTGGAAGCCTGGACCGATTGCCGCCTGCTCGCGCGAACCACGCGCAGCATGCAGCTCACCGAAGCCGGCGAGCGCTTCTACAGCTTCTGCCAGCGGACGCTGGCAGACACCGAGCGCACGCTGACCGATGTCCGCTCGGTGAGCCGCGGGTTGACGGGGCGGCTGGTGGTGGCGGCGCCGGTGTCGCTCACGCTGTCGCATCTCCACGAGTATCTGCATGCGTTCCAGGCGCAACACCCGGGCATCGAACTCGAGATGCGGCTGAACGACAGGCCGGTCGATCTGGTACGCGAAGGCATCGACGTCGCGCTGCGCGGCCAGGCGCGGCTGGAAGATTCGAGCCTGGTGGCCATGCCGCTGATGGACCTGGCCCGCGTGGTGTGCGCTGCGCCCGCCTATTGGGAGCGCCATGGCCGGCCCACGACACCTGCCGACCTGTCGGGCCACAACTGCCTGCAGTACCTGCTGGGCGACGACCGCGATGAATGGGTGTTCGACGGACCGGACGGGCGCGCACGTGTGCGGGTGAGCGGCACGTTCCGCGCCGACAACAGCCTGCTGCTGATCGACGCGATGCGCCGGGGCGTCGGGCTGGGCCTGGTGCCGTCGGTGATGGTGAAGGATGCACTGGCCGATGGCTCGTTGCAGACCGCGCTCGACGCCTACGTGGCGCCGCCTCGGCGCCTCTTTGCGGTCTACCCGACGCGCGACCACCTGATGCTGAAGGTGCACGCGCTGGTCACCTTCCTGAAGCAGCAGTTGCCGCCGCTCACCCCATCAGTTCCTTCGGCAGCGCCGCCATGAACGACGCGAAGTTGGTCGAGCCCTGGCCGGGGCTCATGTGCTCGACCATCAGTTCGGCCGCCGCCCTGGCATCGCGCCGCTGAATCGCGTCGAGCAGCTTGGAATGCTGCTCCCATGACGACTTGAGGCGACCGAACGCGGCAAAGGCGTGGCGCCTGTAGGCGCCAGTCTGCGAACGCATCCGCAGGATTTCCTGGCGCAGGTAGGGATTGCGTGCCCCCTGGTAGAGCGCCTCGTGGAAGCGCCGGTTGTGCTCCTGCCAGGCCTTGACGTCTTCTTTCTTGACCGCGGCGGCGGCGCGCTCGTGCGACTTGGCGAGGTCGAGCCGCTCTTCGGGCGTCATGCGCTCACAGGCCAGCCGCACGCACAGGCCCTCGAGCTCGGCCAGCAGCTCCCACATGGCCAGCAGCTGGGTCATGTCCATCTTCGCGACGACCATGCCACCACGCGGCAGGCTTTCCACCAGCCCCTGGGCCTGCAACTGAAGCAGCGCCTCGCGCACCGGCGTGCGCGAGACCTCGTAGGCCGTCATCAGCGCCTGTTCGTCCACCGTGTCTCCGGGCAGGAGCGTGCCGTCGCGGATGGACTCCTCGACCGCAAGGCGGATGCGTTCAGCGGTTTTCATGGGGCGAGCTCCCGTAAAACAACGATTGAATAAAACATTTTTGTGAGTTATAAATATATTTATAGACCTCATCCATCTTTTAATTTTACCTGCTCCAGAGAGAGCGCACGGTGCCAGGAGACCGCTTTGACCGACCCCACCCTCGAGCCATGGAAGACATGGGTCACGCTGAGCCTGCAGTTGCATGGCATCGATGCCGCACCCGGACTTCAGGTCCGCGCGGCGCGCACGTTGGCACGGCTGGCGCCCATGGCGAGCCGTCTGGCCGCCGGCACCACTCCGCCGTTCGACATCCGCCCCGTGGAGCACGCGCATGAGTGATGCAGGCACGCCCTCCATCGCCGCGCTGCGCCGGTCGATTGCCACGGGTGCCAGCTCGGCCGACGAAGCGCTGGCCTTGCAGCGCGAGGCCTTCGAGCGCGGCGCTGCCGTCCATCACTGCGTGGTCGAGCGCGCGACAGGCAGCCGGCCGGTCGCACATGCGCCGCTCTCCGGCATCGCGATGGCGCACAAGGACGTGTTTGGCACAGGGCTGCGCGCCGCAGGGCAAGGACGACCGGAAGGCGCTGCGACCGATGCGGTGACCAGCCCTCCTTCCGCCCCGTTGCGACGCCTCTCCGAGCGTGGCGCGACCTACCTCGGCGCCCTTGTGATGGCGGAGTACGCTTGCGGCGCCACCGCGGAGAACCCGCACTTTCCCGCACCGCTGAATCCGCTGGACCCGGCGGCGGCGGTCGGCGGGTCGTCCAGCGGCTCGGCCGTGGCGGTGGCTGCCGGCTTGTGCCGGGCCTCGCTGGGGACGGACACCGCGGGGTCGGTGCGCATTCCCGCATCCACCTGCGGCGTGGTCGGATTCAAGCCCGGCGCCGGCGTGATCGACGCAGGTGGCGTGTCGCAGCTGGCGCCGTCGCTGGACACCGTCGGCGTGGTGGCGCGCTCGGTGTCGGATGCGGCCCATGTGTTCGCGGCGCTGCTGCCCGACGAAGCGCCGATGGCGCAGCGTCTGCTCAGCCTGGAAGGCATCGAGGAAGACCTGTCGCGCCACCGCCGCTGGCGCGTGGCGTCGGCACTGGACCAGCCCGACCTGCGCGACGATGTTGCAAGCCGGCTCGGGGCATTCGAATCTCGCGCCACCTCGCACGCGGTGGCATGGCACCGCGCGTCCTTGCGTGGACTCGACGAACTGTCGTGTCTTGCCCAGATCGTGCTCCACGTCGAGGCCGCGGCCACGCATGCGCACAGCGTGCGCCATGCACTCGGCTCGCTGGCGCCGATCACGCAGTCGATCCTCCTGCCGGGCTGGGCCGTCCCGGCCGCCTGGTACCGGCACGCCTGCGAAGCCCGCGCGGGCTGGCGCGACGCCTTCATCGCCGGGCACTTCGCGCAAGCCGACGTGCTGTTGTTGCCTTCGCTGCCGCGCGGCGTGCCCGACGCGCAAGTGGTGACCACCACCTCCGACCGCTTCGACCCGCGCGAATTGGTCGCACTGCACCGGTACCACGCCTTCGTGAACTACCTCGGACTCCCTGCGTTGTTGTTCCCGATCGGCACCGACGCGCGCGGCCGGCCGGTTTGCATCCAGGCCATCGGTGCGCCGGGCGCCGAGGCCGAGCTGCTGGCCTTCGGGCACCAGTTCGCCGCGCCGACAGGCGCTCCTTCTGTTCCCGCGGCGCGCACCGCCCAGCGCGCCAGCACCCCGCTTCATTGACTTCCCACGGAGAAACCATGCCCAAGATCAACGCCTCCCCTGCCCTCGCGCGCTTTCGCGTGCTCGATCTGTCCCGCGTTCGCGCCGGCCCCACATGCGTGCGCATCCTTGCGGATTTCGGCGCCGATGTGATCCGCATCGAGCCCCCGGCGGGTGTCGACCCGAACGAGGCGATGTTCGCAGCCGACCGCTGGGGCGGCGACTTCCAGAACCTCAACCGCAACAAGCGATCGATGACGCTGAACCTCAAGAAGCCGGAAGGGCTCGAGGCCTTCATGCGGCTGGTGGAAACAGCCGACGTGGTGGTGGAAAACTGGCGCCCCGACGTCAAGGCGCGACTGGGCATCGACTACGAGGCGCTGCGCGCGGTCAATCCGCGGATCATCCTCGCGAGCATCTCGGGCTTCGGCCAGGACGGTCCCTATGCCTGGCGCCCGGGCTTCGACCAGATCATCCAGGGCATGGGCGGGTTGATGTCGGTCACGGGCTTCCCGGCACAGGGCCCCATGCGCGCCGGCCTCGCGGTGGCCGATTCGGGCACCGGCGTCTATGCGGCAGCGGGCATCCTGATCGCGCTGCTGGAGCGCGAGCGCTCCGGGCAGGGGCAATGGGTGCACGGCTCGCTGCTGCACACGCAGGTGGCGCTGATGGACTTCCAGGCCGCGCGCTACCTCAACGACGGCGACGTGCCCGCCCAGGCAGGCAACGATCACCCGACGAGCAGCCCGATGGGCCTCTTCCAGGCCAGCGACGGCGTGTTCAATCTCGGCGCGTCCGGCGAAGGCAACTGGGTGCGGTTGTGCGAATGCCTGCAGACGCCGCAGTTGAGGACGGTGCCCGCCTTCGCCACAGAGAAGCTGCGCGTCGAACACCGGCTGGCACTCAACGAGGCCCTGGCCGAGGTCTTCAAGAGCCAGACGGTTGCGCACTGGGTCGAACTGCTGAACCGCGCCGGCGTGCCCGCGGGCCCTGTCTATTCGATTCCGCAGGTCTTCGAGGACGCCCAGGTGAACCATCTGGGCATCGCGCAGGATGTGGAAGCGGGCAACGGCCGGCGCTACCGGCTGGTGTCGCAGCCCATCACGCTGGCGCGCACGCCAGCGCGCATCGCGCACGCCGCCCCGGCCTGGGGCGAGCACACCACCGAGATGCTGACCGAGATCGGCTACACGCCTTCCGACATCGAACAGCTGCAAGCGAAGGCCGCGGTATGAGCGAAGGACACATCCGGACCGAGACCGCAGCGGGGGTCGGAACCCTGGTGATCAGCCATGCGCGCAAACACAACGCGATGACGCTGGCCATGTGGCAGCAGCTCGCCGAAGCCGTACAGGCGCTGGCCGACGACCGCGCCGTGCGCGTGATTGTCGTCACCGGTGAAGGCGACGCCGCTTTCGTCTCGGGCGCCGACATCAGCGAGTTTGCGCAACAGCGCAGCGGCACCGACGCCGTGGCCGCCTACGACCACGCGGTGGCGACCGCCCAGCGCGTGCTGGCCGAATGCGCCAAGCCGACAGTGGCGCGCATCCAGGGTATCTGCATGGGCGGCGGCATGGGCATCGCCCTCGCCTGCGACCTTCGCTTCGCCGCGTCGAACGCGCGCTTTCGCATGCCGGCCGCGCGCATCGGCCTGGGCTACGCGTTCGAGGGCATGCAGCGGCTGGTGAGATTGCTGGGCGCACCGGCCACCTTCGACCTGTTCTACACGGCGCGCAGCTTCCACGCCCCCGAGGCGATGCGCCTGGGCCTGGTCAACGACTGCATCGACGCCGAGATCTTCGACGCCGAAGTGGCGTCACGCGTGGCGCTGATCGCCCAGAACGCGCCGCTGGCCTTGCGGGCCGCAAAGGCCGCGATTCTCGCTACGCTGGAGCCCCCGACAGCGCAGGCCCGGGAAGCGATCGACGCGATGGTGCGCCAATGCTTCGCCAGCCGGGACTACGCCGAGGGCCAGGCTGCATTTGCCGAGCGGCGCGCGCCGCGTTTCGAAGGGAGCTGAACCGATGACCGCCACCCTGCAAGAGAACCCGTCATGAGCAATCCACGCGTCCCCTTTCAACTCTCGTCCGAGCGCCCACCGTTGATGCCGCTGGACGGGGGCCACATCCTCGCGCACATCGTCGTGAACGTGGAGCACTGGCCTTTCGACCGCCCCATGCCGCGCACGCTGCTGACGCCGCCGCACGGCAAGGAGACGGTGCCCGACGTGCCGAACTTCAGCTGGGCCGAGTACGGCCTGCGCTGCGGGCTGCCACGCATGATCGAGGCGCTGCGCAGCCGCGGATTGCGCGCGTCCGCCAGCCTCAACGCCTCCGTGATCGATTCGCACCCGAGCGCCGCGCAGGCCATCCTGGGGGCCGGCTGGGAATTCATCGGCCACGGGGTGCAGCAGCAGTCGCTGGCGCAACTCGACGGGCACGCCCAGGCGGAAGCCATCGTGAAGTCGCTCGACCGCATCGCCGCCTTCACCGGCGTCCGTCCGCGCGGCTGGCTCTCGCCCGGGCTGCGCGAAGCGGCGGACACACCCGACATCCTCGCCGCCGCCGGCATCGACCATGTGTTCGACTGGTGCCTGGACGACTTGCCGTGCTGGATGCAAACCGAGCACCGTTCGCTGATGGCCCTGCCCTACATGCTGGAGGTCAACGATTCGGTGATCTATGCGGTCGAGAAGCACTCCTCGCCCGAAATGAAGCTGCGACTCGAACGCACCCTGGAGGTCTTTGCGCGCGAGGTCGCCCGCCTGGGCCAGCCCCGGGTGCTGGCCATCGGGCTGCATCCGCACCTGATGGGCGTGCCCCACCGTTTCGGCGATTTCGAAGCCATGCTGGACCTGCTGCTCGCGCACCCGATGGTGCGGGTGGTGACGGGCTCATCCCTCCATGACTGGTACGCCGCGCAGGTCCCCGCGCCGGCGCCGCTCGTTGCCCGGTCCGGCGACGTCCCCTTTGTCCCGATGCCTCAATGAACGCCATCGACACCCTCATCGCCCACGTGCGCTCGCGCGACTTCGACTCCCTGCCACCCGAAGCGGTGAATGCGGCGCGGACGTTCATCTACGACACCATCGGCGTCGGCATTTCCGGCTCGCGCCATCCGCGCATGCCGGCCCTCAAGCAGGCCGCGCAGTCCCTGGGCGACGGCGACGCCGTCACGGTCTGGGGCAGCGGCGAGAAGCTGCCGTTCCCGTCGGCCGTGATGCTCAATGCCTACCAGGTGTTCAACCAGGAGTTCGATGCGGTGCACGACGTCGCCGTGGTCCATGCCTTCGCCTGCATCGTGCCGGCCGCGCTCGGCTATGCCCAACGCGAAGGCGGCGTCTCGGGCAAGGCGTTGATCACGGCCGTGACGCTGGGACTCGACGTGGCCATCTACGTCGCGCTGGCGCAGCGTGCGCCGATGCGCTTCTTCCGCCCTGCCATGTGCGGCGGCCTTGGCGCCACGGCCGCACTGTGCAAGCTCGCCGGCATGGACGCCGACACGATGCACAACGCACTCGGCCTCATGTACAGCCACCTCTCCGGCACCATGCAGGCCCATGCCGAGGGCTCGCCCGCGGTCGGCCTGCAGGTGGGCCTGAACGCACGCGCAGCCGTCACCGCCTTCGAACTGGCGCGTGCCGGCTTCCCGGGACCGCGAGACATCCTGGAGGGCCCGTTCGGCTACTTCGCGCTCTATGACTTCGGCCAGTCGCGCTGGGCCGACGTGGCGAACGACGTCGGCCAGGTCTTCCAGATCGCGCGCATGAGCCACAAGCCCTACCCCACCGGCCGCGCGACCCATGCGGGCGTCGATGCGGTCGTCGATCTCATGGCCACGCACGGCTTCGGTGCGGACGACGTGGAAACCGTGCGCGTGCATGCCTCGGCGCTGATCGCACGGCTCGTGGGGCGGCCGGCGCAGCCTGGCATGGACTCTGCCAGCGCCAAGCTCAGCATGGGCTACGTGGTGGCAACGGCACTGCGCAAGGGCCGGGTGGGCATCGAGGCCTTCGACCCGCCCGCGCTGAACGACGCGCGCACCTTCGAGTTGGCACGCCGGGTCGAGGTGCTGGACGACGGCAACCCCAATCCGAACGCCCTGGGTCCGCAAGTGGTCGAGGTGGTGCTCAAACGGGGCGACACGCTGCGGCTGGCCGTGCCGCACTTTCTCGGCAGCCCCGGCCGGCCGCTGCCCGCACCCGATCAGCAGGCCAAGTTCATGGCCTGCTGCGCCTCGATCAAGCCGCGGCTGCCGCCGTCACAGGCCGAAACACTGGATTCGGCACTGCGCCGGCTCGAGGAACTGCCTGACGTGCGCGAACTCATCCCACTGATGACGGCGCCCGCCTGACACCCCGGGGCCGCCCGGCCCCTTTCGCTTCTTTCCGTTCCCTGCATCGGTCGTTCATTGCGCCCTCGTGGCTGCAAGGGATGCGCGCGCTCGCGCGGCCGATGCCCCACTCACCCTGCCATCGAGATACACCATGAACCGTTCTTCCGACAACTACCAGGACATCCGCGACGCCGTGCGTGCGCTGTGCGCCGAGTTTCCCGACGAATACCACCGCAAGATCGACGAGCAACGCGCTTACCCCGAAGCCTTCGTCGATGCACTGACTGCCGCGGGCTGGCTGGCAGCGCTGATCCCGCAGTCCTACGGCGGTTCCGGCCTCGGGCTCGCGGAAGCCTCGGTGATCATGGAGGAGATCAACCGCTGCGGCGGCAACTCGGGCGCCTGCCACGGCCAGATGTACAACATGGGCACGCTGCTGCGCCACGGCAGCGAGGCGCAGAAAAGCCGCTACCTGCCGAGGATCGCCAGTGGTGAGCTGCGGCTTCAGTCGATGGGCGTGACCGAGCCCACCACCGGCACCGACACCACGAAGATCAAGACCACGGCCGTGCGCAAGGGCGACACCTATGTCGTCAACGGGCAGAAGGTGTGGATCTCGCGCGTGCAGCACTCCGACCTGATGATCCTGCTGGCGCGCACCACGCCGCTGGCCGAAGTGAAGAAAAAATCCGAAGGCATGTCGATCTTTCTGGTCGACCTGCACCAGGCCATCGGCAACGGCCTGACCGTACAGCCGATCGCGAACATGGTGAACCACGAGACCAATGAGCTGTTCATCGAAAACCTGGAGATTCCGGCGGACCACCTGATCGGCGAGGAAGGCCAGGGCTTTCGCTACATCCTCGACGGACTTAACGCAGAGCGCACGCTGATTGCCGCGGAATGCATCGGCGACGGCAAGTGGTTCATCGACCGCGTGACCGGGTATGTGAAGGACCGTGTCGTGTTCGGCCGCCCCATCGGTCAGAACCAGGGCGTGCAGTTCCCGATTGCCGAGAGCCACATCGAAGTGGAAGCCGCCGACCTCATGCGCTGGCGTGCCTGCGAGCTTTTCGACGCCCGACAGCCTTGCGGCGCGGAAGCGAACATGGCGAAGTACCTGGCCGCCAAGGCCAGCTGGGAGGCCGCCAATGCGTGCCTGCAGTTTCATGGCGGTTTCGGCTTTGCCAACGAGTACGACGTCGAACGCAAATTCCGGGAGACCCGGCTCTACCAGGTGGCGCCGATCTCGACCAACCTGATCCTCGCGTATGTCGCGGAACATCTGCTCGGTCTGCCGCGCTCGTTCTGAAGAAGCCAGGCTGGGGCTGCAACACAAGTGGAAGCGGAGACTCAGGCGGGCCAGGTTGAGTGTCAGCAACCCGTCTGGAGCCGCCGTACGCGAAGGACTGCCATGCAACGAATGCCCACGTCGGACTTGCAGCCACCGGCGTCAAGCTCGAGAGCCTGATTGCTTGCTGGGAGCATCGCGCCGTCAGTCCCACGTCCGATTCCCTCCTCGCTGAAATTGCCGCCGGTACGCAGAAGGCGTCGCCCCCACGATCTGTCCGAAGCGGCGCGCGAACTGCGTCGGCTCTCCGAAACCGGTGCTTTCGCCGATCTCCGCCGCAGAGGCGCCGGTAAAGACCAGCAGCGTCTTGGCGCGCTCGATCCGGCGTTCGGTCACCAGCTCCAGGAAGGTCTTGCCCGTTTCGCTCTTCAGCAGGTGAGCCAGATGCGTGGGCGACACATGGCTCGCATGCGCCGCGTCGCCCAACGTCAGCTCCTGCGCGAGGTTGCGGCTGATGTAGCGGATGCAGCGCAGCACCGCCGGCCGGTACGACTGCAGGGCCATCCCCTGCGCCTCGCAGTTGCGAAACTCCTCACCGTAACGTCGCCACACCATGCCGATCAGGTGAAGCAGATGGCTGCGAATCAGCAGGTGGCTGGCGGTGTCTTCGCCCGGCGGCCGCTGCGCTTCCTGTGCCATGTGTTCGCACAGCGCTTGGAGCTGGTGGGTCTCGGTTTCGTCGAAGCGGAAATCCAGGCAATGCTGGAACCGGAAAGGCGCGAGCTCGGGCGCGCGTGACAACGGCACCTCCGACAGCTCGAACACGTCGAGGTCCAGCGACGGCAGCAGGTAGTCCTTGCTGATGTTGATCACATGGAACACGCCGTCGGCCGCGTTCGGGATGTAGTGCACCAGAAACGGCAGCACGAAGCTCACCGTGCCGGCGCCGATGGCGCGCTGGTTGCCGCCGATGTAGTGTGTGGTCTCGCCCCGCGTGTTGACGTAGATCTGGAAGTACTCGTGCCGATGAGGCACCGGATTCGGCAGGCAGTTGCTCTGGTCATGAATGCCGAAATAGGCGCGCTGTGCCCGCGCCGCCATCGTGTAATTGCTGATGGCAGCACGCGCGGCACCGGCGCGGGGCGGCGGCACGAATTCGTCGGGGGAAGGCGTGGGTGGCATGAAGAGCTGATCTCAAGATCGCAAGGATTGCATATCTTTGCGCAAGCCTGCGCGTTGAGGTGAGGAGGCCTCGTTCCTAGACTCTAGCCACTCCTTTCCAAACCTTCCAGAGAGACAAACCCATGTCCCCCCACCCGACGGCCGAGCGCGCGACCGATACCCGTACCGACGCCCTTCAAGTCCTGCCCGTTTCCATCGACATCGTGGACAGCGACCAGCGCTTTCCGGTGCGCCGCGTCTACTGCGTGGGCCGCAACTACCTGGCCCACATCCGGGAGATGAAGGAAGGCGACGAGCGCGATCCGCCGTTCTTCTTCCAGAAGCCGTCCGACTCGGTAGTGACCGACGGGCGCGTGCCCTACCCCACGCTGACGGACGACTTCCAGTTCGAGTTCGAACTCGTCGTGGCCATCGGCAGCCATGCGTCGAACGTGACGCCCGAGAATGCGCTGGATCACGTCTTTGGCTACGCTGCGGGCCTGGACATGACCCGGCGTGACCGCCAGCGCGAATGCAACAAGCGCGGCCTGCCGTGGGAACAGGGCAAGTCTTTCGACCACTCGGCGCCCTGCGGCCCGATCCATCCGGTGGCGAAGGTCGGGCACATCCGCTCGGGAACACTCAACCTCTCGGTCAACGGCGCGGTGCGGCAAGACTCGGTGCTCGAAAAGATGATCTGGAACGTCCACGAGATCGTCAGCGAGTTGTCCAAGCAATACCGCCTGCTGCCCGGCGACCTGATCTTCACCGGGACGCCCGAAGGGGTCGGCCCGGTGCAGCGCGGCGACAAGCTCACCGGCCGCATCGACGGGCTCGCGCCCCTGCAGGTCGAGATCGTCTGAGCCCGCAACAGCACACGGAGACACCATGAAACCACTCGAACGCATCTCGTACTCGTCCATCGCGGATCGCCCCGCACTGAAGTTGCCCGGCGGCAAACGACTGGCTGTCTGGGTGATCGTCAACGTCGAGGAATGGAACATCGACGAGACCATGCCCCGCACCGTGCTGACACCACCGGCCGGTGGTTCGCCGATGCCCGACATCCCGAACTGGGCCTGGCACGAGTACGGCAACCGCGTCGGCTTCTGGCGCATGCTCGAAGTGATCGACGCACTCGGCATCAACGCCACGCTCGCCATCAACGGTTCGGCCATCGGCGCCTACGAGCCCATCGCCAAGGCGGCGAAGGAACGCCAGTGGGAGTTCATCGGCCACGGCTTCGGGCAGCGCAACATGCAAAAGGTCCCCGACGAGGTCGAGGACATCGCCAAGACCACCGAGGCCATTCGCGCCTACACCGGCAAGCGCCCGCGCGGCTGGCTCGGCCCGGGGCTCACCGAGACCTGGCACACGCCCGACATCCTGGCCGAGCAGGGCTACGAGTACGTGTGCGACTGGGTGCTCGACGATCAGCCGGTGCGGCTGAAGACACGCGACGGCGGCACGATCGTGAACGTGCCCTACACGCAGGAATGCAACGACGTGGCAATGATGCTGATCCAGCACCACAAGGCCAGCGAGTACCGCGACCGCGCCATCGACCAGTTCGAACAGCTCTACGCCGACGCGAAAGACTCGGCCCGCGTCATGGCGCTGGTGGTGCACCCCTACATCATGGGCGCGCCGCACCGCCTGCGCTATTTCCGAGAAGCGCTGGCGCACATCCAGCGGCATGAGGACGTGGCCTTCCTGACCGGCGAGCAGATCCTCGACTGGTACGGCGCGGCAAGCCCCGCTGCGTGAACCCTCGCCGGCACAGCGCCGGCGACCCCGTGCAACGAACGAACAACAAACAGATTTCTCGCTCGGCGAGAAGGAGACAACACGTGCATTCCTCAACCTCCGTCATTTCACCGGCGGTCGGTGGCGCGCGCCGCGAGGCGCCCATCACCGCGCTGGAGATCGGCATGTTCCTGGTGCTGCTCGCCTCGTACGCGCTCAACGCGATGGACCGGCAGATCTTTCCGCTCATCGCCGCGGACGTGCGCAAGGAGTTCGGCTTCAGCCTGGCCGACACCGGCCTGCTGTCGACCATCTTCACGCTGGGCATGGCCGTGGCCGGAATTCCGACCGGCTATCTGCTGGCGCGGCTGTCGCGCAAAACGGTGTTGCAGATCGGCATTGCGATCTTCTCGCTGGGCACGCTGCTGGCGGCCTACTCGTACGGCTTCGCCGACATGATCGTCTACCGGGCCGTCACCGGCATCGGCGAAGCAATGCAACTGACGGTGGTGATCGCCATCGCCGCGAGCTACTTCGCGCGCTACCGGGCCACCGCCGTGGGCGCCATCAACTTCTCCTTCGGCATCGGCGCGATCCTGGGGCCGCTGCTTGGCGGCCACCTGATCGGCGTCGAGCGCGATTGGCGCCTGCCGCTCATCGTGTTCGGCCTCGCGGGCTTCGCGGCCATGGCGGTGATCGCGCTCACCGTGAGCAAGCGCATGACCGAGAACGTGGCGGCCACCGGCGGGCGCACCGACCAGCGCGGCGCCACCACCCTGTGGAACCGCAACACGGCCCTGCTGACTGGCATGAGCGTCATCGGTGGGCTCTGCATCTACGGCTACCTGGGCATGTACCCGACCTTCCTGCGCGAGCACCTGCACTACACGCCGTCGGACACCGGCCGCGTGATGAGCACCTTCGGCTTCGGCGTGTTCGCATCGATCTTCGGCGGCTGGCTCGGCGACCGCTTCCATCCCAAGCTCGTGCTCTCGGCGAGCTTCATGGGCACCGGCCTGCTGGGCTTCCTGATGTTCTCGGGCCCCACCGACATGGTGGTGCAGTCGGCGCTCTCCTTCGCGTGGGGCTTCGTGGTGAGCGGCGTGCTGTACGTGAACCTGGCGGGGTATCACATCAAGGCGGTGCATGCCTCGCTCACGAGCCGCGCCACGGGCGTGTTCGTCACCACGCTGTACGGCGCGGGTGCAGTCGCGGGCTTCGTCATCGGCGGCATCGCCTCGCGCTTCGGCTGGAGCACGGCCGGGCTGGTGCAGATCACGCTGCTGGCGGCGGTCGGTGTGGGGCTCACGCTGCTGCTGCACACCGACCGCATGTCGCTGCCGGCACGCAAGCCGTGATGCTGCTCGACGGGGCGCTGCTCGGCGGCGCCGCGGCCCTGGCCGGCGCACTCAATGCCGTGGCGGGCGGCGGCAGCTTCCTGACGCTGCCGGCACTGGCGATGGTCGGCGTGCCGCTGGTGTCGGCCAACGCCACCGGGACCGCCGCGTTGCTGCCGGGCTACCTGGCCGGTGCCTGGGCATTGCGCAAGGAGCTGTCGGGCCCGATGTCGCCTTCGCTCCTGCGGCTGGGCGTGCTGTCGGTGCTCGGCGGTGCGGCCGGTGCGGCGCTGTTGCTGTCGACCTCGAACCATGCCTTTGCCCGCATCGTGCCGTGGCTGCTGCTGGCCGCGACGCTGCTCTTCGCGATCGGGCCCGGCCTGGTGCGCCGAAGACTCGCCACCGCCGACAACCACAAGCCACGAGGCCGGTGGCTCGCCGACCTGGGCATTGCCGCGGTCGCCGTCTATGGCGGCTACTTCAACGGCGGCCTCGGCATCCTGCTGCTCGCCGTGCTCGGCGCGCTGGGGCACACGGACATGGGCCGCATGAACGGCATCAAGAACTTCGTCTCCGCGATCCTGACGCTGATTGCCGTGGCGATCTACGCGGCCAGTGGCGCGATCGTCTGGACCTACGCGCTGTGGATGGCCCTCGGTGCCACGGTGGGTGGCTATGCCGGCGGCATGGCGGCACGGCGGCTGAAGCCCGAGGTGGTGCGCGGCTTCGTCGTGCTGACGGGGCTGGCGATGACGGCGGCCTTTCTTCTCAAGGCGTATTGAACGGGCTTTCGTTTCTTTCTTCTTTCCGTCACTTCAATCACTCGGTCGACCCATGAAAACAACCAAGAGAGACTTCACCCGTTTTGTCGGCGCCTTGATGGTCGCCGCCACCGGTGCACCGGCGCTGGTCGGCTCGGCGTCGGTGTCGGCCCGCACAGCGCGTGCGCCCGCATCGCCCGGCCTTCGACGCGGCAATTACCTGATCCGCAACGGCGCGGTCATCACGGTCGACCGCGCCAAAGGCGTGCTGCCGCTCGCCGACATATGGGTCCGCAACGGCGTGATCGAGAAGATCGGGCGCGGCCTGAGCGCACCGGCAGGCACGGAGATCATCGATGCGACCGACATGATCGTCATGCCGGGCTTCGTCAATTCGCACTATCACATGTGGAGTGCCATCGGCCGCAGCTTCACCGCGCGCGACGGCGGCTTCTCGTACTACCCCGCCAAGAACGCGACCTCGACCCTGTACACGCCCGACGATTTCTACAACAGCGTGATGCTGGGCTGCGCCGAGCTGGCGAACGGCGGCACGACCACCGTGCACAACTGGTCGCACAACACCCGCTCCCCCGCCCATGCCGATGCCGAACTGCGTGCGCACCAGCACTCGCTGCTGCGCGCCCGCTACGCCTACGGCCACGTCGACAAGATGCCCGCCGACGAACTCAACCGCTACGAGGACCTGGCGCGCGTGCGGCGCGAATGGTTCGGCGAGCGTTCGCCGTTCGACGGGCTGGTGCACCTGGGGCTGAACCTGCGCGGCCCGCAGCAGAGCACCGACGCCGTGTTCCACGAAGAGATGAAGTCCGCCAAGGCCAGCGGATTGCCCATTGCGATCCACGCACCGCAGGAGGCCCCCAACAACGTCGATGCCGTCGACTACGAACGACGCGGCTACCTGGGGCCGGATTTCATGCTCGCGCACTACGTGCCCGCCAGCACGGCCGACCTGACGGCCATGGCACGCACGAAAACGCCGCTGTCCTTTGCTACGCACTCCGAGCTGCGGCTCAGCGGTACCGGCGATGCGCGCGCCGCGCTCTTCGCGATGCGCAACGCGGGCTTGACCATTTCGTTGTCGAGCGATGCGACCTCCATCGCGCCGCCCGACATGTTCGAGGCGATGCGCTTCACCTGGAACCTGGGCGTGCCGTGGGCCGGCACGCCCAGCGCGCAGTCGAAGGCGATCGGCGTGCCCGAGGCGATCGAGATGGCGACCCTCAACGGCGCCATTGCGATGGGGCTGGGCGAGGTCACCGGCTCGATCACCGAAGGCAAGCGCGCCGACATCATCCTGGTGCGCACGCAGGACCTGAACATGGGCCCGGTCGGCAATGTCGAGACCGCCATCCTGCAAAGCGGCAGTGCGGCCAACGTCGACACCGTGATGGTCGACGGGCGCATCGTGAAGCGCAACGGGCGGCTGCTGGCCTACGACACGCGCGGCATCATGCGGCGCGCGCGGCAATCGGCGGACCGGATTCGCGCCGCGGCGAGCGAGGCCCTGAAGGCCTGAAGCTCTTGCGGCCATTCGCACGCGGCGTACACGCCGGCGGTCGAGCGGTTGGCGGGCCGACACCGGGAAAGCCGAGTCACCGAGTCACGAGCGGCTACAGCAGACGGCGACGCGCCCGCCGCAGGAACTCAATGCCCGGCGCCGAGCCTCAGCACCTGCCCGGTCAGAAACTGCGCGCGCGGGCCGGCCACGTAGTCGAGCAGAGGCAGGCAGGCCTGTGGTGCCAGGCCGCGCGTCAACTCCAGCGCGTTGATGCGCAACCCGTGCGCGCCCCATTCGGCGGCCAGCGTGGCCACCAGCATCCGGGCCGCATCGGCGTCGCCGGCCAGTGGCCAATCGAGCCCCGGTTCGGGCACCGGCAGCAGCAGCGTGAGGCTGGCCAACGCGGCGTGGCTCGAACGGAAGCTGCGCGCCGCATCGAGCACGGCATCGAGCCGCGTGCCGGGCTGTGCCTCCAGCGCGCGCGCGTCGATGACCGCCGGACAGCCCGCGCGGTCGAGGTGGCCTGCATGCGCGCGCACCCACACGCCCAGTGCCGCATGCCAGGCCGGCTCGCGCACGGACTCGAGATGCGGGCGCAAGGGCGCATCGAACGGAAGCAGCAGATGCGCGCCGGCCGGCAGCGGCTGGCTTCCTCCGCACATGGACGAGCCGCCGTCGAGCACCAGCAGTTGTCCGGTGAGCACGCGCGCGCCGGGACTGGCCAGGAAGCACAACGCGTGCGCCATGTCCTCGGGCTCGGCCATCCGGCCCATGGGAATCTTCGACACCGCCTGCGCCGGGTTCAGCCGGCCGCCCTCGATCAGGCGCTGCACGAGTTCGGTGCGCACGAAGCCCGGTGCCAGCGTGGTCACCGTCCAGTCGGGCCGGGCTTGCGCCAACGCGCGGCTCTGCGCGATCAGTCCCGCCTTGCTGGGGCTGTAGAGACCGCGCCACGGAATGGCGCGCAGGCCTGCACCAGACGCCACGTTGACGATGCGCGCCCCGGGCCGCAGGTGCGGCGCACAGGCCTGCACCATGCGCGCCGGCGCGGCCAGGTTGAGCGCGAGAAGGCGAGCCGCCGAGTCGCCGTCATGGCCCGACGTGGCCTCTGCGCCACCGGCCGACAGGCCCGCGTTGTTGATCAATGCATCGAGCGGCGGAATCTCGTGCCCCAGGCGCTCGATCCGCGCCGCATCCGTCAGGTCGGCCACGAGGCTCATCGGTGGCGCGGCGTTGGCCGGCCAGGCGGCTTCGAGGCGCTGCAGCGCCTGGGCATCGGCGTCGACCAGAACGCAGCGCCATCCTGCGCGCGCCAGGGCCAACGCCGTGGCGCGGCCGATGCCTGCAGCGGCGCCGGTGAGCAGAACGGTGGGCATCAGGTGCCGCGCACGTCGCGCAACAGCGCGTACACGGCGTCGTGCGGCGCTGCCCTGCCGACCGGCTGGCGCGCGCCGAACAGCGTGGCGTCGTCCTGCGTCAGCTCGGGCCGTGTGCGCTCCTCGATCCAGTCGTAGACCACGGTCCGCGCGGCCACGCGCCACTCGCCGCCACGACCTTCGAAACGGTCCACGTAACGCCCGCAAAGAAAGGTCTCGCGATCGGGCTGCGTGGCCGTGGCCTGCAGTGCGAAGAAGCTGCTTTCCACCGCAGCCACCTCGCCATGCAGTTCGATCAGCACGTTGGTGATCTGGTGGACGCGGCGTCCGCCCTGCCGCAACCTGGGCAGCGCCTGCGCGATGAAGCCGGCGGCACTGCCGTTCCACGCGCCGTGACAGTCCGTGGCGTCTTCCCAGTAAGCCGAACGCAAGGCGGCCTCGTCGCAGCGGTCGATGCCCCGGCAATAGCGCAGCAGGCAGTCGCGGATCGCCTCGCGGTCCAGCAGCGACTGCAAGGCCGCCGGCATCGGCTCGGGTGTACTCATGCGGCAGTGGGCGCGGCGCGCCGGAAGAGCTGCACCAGGTTGCCCTCGGGATCGCGCAGCGACAGCGCGGCCCCGTGGTCGCCCATGTCGCGCAGGCCCAGGACCTGCCCGCCGGCGGCAACGATGCGTTCCTGCGCGCCCTCGAAGTCGTCCACCTCCAGCACCATCACCAGCCCGCTGGTCGCGGGTGCGGCCTCTTCAAGACAGGCCAGGGCCACGTTGGTGTTGCCCACGCCGTACTGGATCCAGCGGTCGCCATCGCGAAACTTCATCGGCAGGCCGAGCGCGCCTTCGTAGAAGGCATGCAGGCGGGCCGGCCCCTTCGCCACGACGAACACGTTCTGCACCCGCTTGGGCGATGCGACGGCGCCGCTCACAGCGAGGTCTCCGAAGCGCCGCCGTCCAGGCGCAGCACATCCGCATTGAAGAAACGCGAGCCGTCGCCGGCCAGGAAGCAGATGGCGTCGGCGATGTCCTCCACCGTGCCCAGGCGGCCCAGCGGTGTGCGCCCGATGCGCCGGGCATCGAGTTCGGCGTTGCGATGCTTGGCCGTGCCCTCGGTGGGCACGGCGCCGGGCGCCACCGCGTTCACGCGAATGTTGCGCGCGCCCAGGTCGGCCGCCGATGCGCGGGTGATGCCCAGCACGCCGGCCTTGATGCCGCTGTAGACCACCGACCGCATGGGCGACTTGAAGGCCGCGATGGAGGCCACGTTGATGATCGAGCCGCCGCGCTGCGGGTCCATGACCTCCGCCGCGGCCTGGATGCCCCAGATCACCGACTTGAAGCCGATCTCCACCATGCGGTCCATGACCTCCGGCGTGATCTCGGCGAGCGGCTGGTAACGCACCCAGGCGGCGTTGTTGACCATGATGTCGAGCCGTCCCGCGTCGCGCGTGAACTGCGCCACGGCCTCGCGCATGCCTTCGCGCGTCGACACATCGCAGGGCAGCCCGATGGCCTGGCCTCCCAGCGCGCGGATCTCGGCCACGGCCTCCTCCACGAATTCGGGCTTCAGGTCGTTGATGCCGACCGTGGCGCCCAGGCGGGCCATGGCGCGTGCGGTGGCGCGACCGATGCCGTGGCCGGCACCGCTGATGAAGGCCGCTCGGCCTGAAAGGGACTGGGTCATGGGTGGGCTTTCGTGAGGGGTTGCTCGGGCACCAGCAGGGCGTCCAGCGCATGCGCGCCGCGCCCCTGGTCCAGCACCATCAAGGGGTTGATATCGATCTCCGACACGCTGTCGGCATGGCGCACGGCAAATCGCGACAGCGCCACGATGGCCTTCGCCGCCGCCGGCACGTCGGCCTTGGGCCGGCCGCGCGCGCCGTCGAGCAGCGGGAAGGCCTTGAGCGACTGCAGCATGGCGGTGGCCTGCGCCTCGTCCACGGGCGCCGGCTGCAGCGCCACGTCCTTGAAGATCTCGGCAAAGATGCCGCCCAGGCCGACCATCACCATCGGGCCGAACATCGGGTCCTTCTTGGTCCCCAGGATCAGCTCGACGCCGCCCTGCACCATCTGCGCGACGAGCACGCCGGCGATGCGCGCCGCGGGCGCCTTCTGCGCCACGCGCGCGAGCAGCTGGTCGTACTCCTCGAGCAGTTGCGCTTCGGAACGCACGCCGACGAACACGCCGCCGACCTCGGTCTTGTGGGCGATGTCGGGCGAGACGATCTTGAGCACCAGCGGAAAGCCCATTGCGCGCGCCGCGGCGAGCGCCTCGTCGCGGTTGGCGGCAATCGCCTCACGCGGCACGGGCAAGCCGGCTTCGGCCAGCACGGCCTTGGCGCTCGCCTCGGTGGCGAAGGCCTGCGCAGCCAACGGCACGCGCTCGATGGCCGGCGCTGCCGCCCGTGCGGTGTCGCGCGCGCCGAAGCGCAGCAGTGCCGCCACCGTCGCGCAGGCCGCATCGATGCCTTCGACCACGGGAAAGCCCATGGCGTTGAGCGCGGCCCGCACCTCCTGCGGCGCGCGGGCGCACAGGAGGATCAGGCGCGAAGGATGGTCCTTGCGCACCTGTTCCAGAGCAGCAAGAAACACATCGCGCAGCCGGGGCACATGGAAGGCATTGGCCGACTGCAGGATCAGCGCATCGCAACTGTCGTCGCGCGCCACCGCATCGAGCATCTGGGCCAGCACCTCCGGCCGGCTCGACACCTGCGCCGTCATGTCCACCGGGTTGGAGGGCGCGGCGAAGGGCACGACCGACAGGATGCGTTCCTGCGTCTGCGCGGCGAGCTTGGGCAGCGCCAGACCTTGCGCGCTGGCCGCATCGGCCAGCAGCACGCCGAAGCCGCCGGAGGCCGTGAGCACGGCCACGCGATGGCCGCCGGGCACATGCGCCGGACCGACGACCGACAGCGCATGGCCGACTTCGAGCAGCTGCTCGATGCTGGGCACGCGGATGGCGCCGCCGTTGCGCAGCACGGCATCGAACACGGCGTCCGAACAGGCCAGCGCGCCGGTGTGCGAGGCCGCCGCCTCGCTGCCGGCCTCCGAGACGCCCACCTTCAATACCACCAGCGGCTTGCCCGCCTCGCGGGCCATGGCCATGGCCTGCGTCAGCTTGGCGCCGTCGCGGCAGGTTTCCATGCAGCAAAGGATCACGCGCGTGCCGGGGTCGGCCGCCAGCGAGGCGATGGCATCGGCGATGTCCACGTCGCATTCGTTGCCCGTGGTCAGCATGCGGCTGACGCCCAGGCCACGCTCGCCGGCCAGGCGCAGGGTGAAGCTGCCCAGGTTGCCGCTTTGCGAGACGATGCCCACCGGGCCGGCGACGGGAAAGGACGACTCCAGCGCCACCGAAAAGGTGGCGATGCTCTTGTCGGGCACTCCGACCGCGCCCAGGCAGTTGGGGCCGACCACGCGCAGGCCGCTGGCGCGGGCAACGTCGCCGATCTGGGCCTGCAGGCGGCTGCCCTCCTCGCCCATCTCGGAAAACCCGGCCGACAGGATGACCGCGGCTTTCACGCCGCGCCGGGCGCAATCCTTCACCGCGTCGAGCACGCCCGCAGGCGGCACGGCGACCACGGCCAGCTCGGGCACTGCGGGCACGTCGTCCAGGGTTGCGTAGGCCGGCAGCGACTGCACGAGGCCCGCCTTGCGGTTGATCGGATAGATGCCGCCCGCATAGCCGTACTTCTGCAGAAACTGCAGCGGCCGGCCGCCTATCTTGGTGACGTCGTCCGACGCGCCGAAGATGGCGATCGAGCGCGGCTCGAACAGCGCGTCCATGCCGCGCCCCACTTCCACGACCGGCATCTCAGCGCCCCTTGTAGACGGGTTTGCGCTTCTCGAGGAAGGCCTTGCGGGCTTCCTGCGCGTCCTCGGTGCGGGCCAGCGCCATGGTGAAGTTCTGCTCGAAGCGGTAGCCGTCGCGCTGCGGCATCAGGTCCATCATGTTGGCGGCCTGCTTGGCATAGGCGATGGCCAGCGGTGCCTTGGAGGCGATCTCCTGCGCGATCTCCAGCGCCAGCGGCATCAGCTGCTCGGCGGGCACCACCTCGTCGATCACGCCGCGGCGGTACAGCTCGGCGGCAGGCACCTTCATGCCGGTGAAGAACATGCGGCGCGTGAACGAACGCCCGACCATGGTGCGCAGCATCGAGACACCGCCCGCGAGCCCGACATTGATCTCGGGCATGGCGAAGGTGGCGTCCTCGCTCGCCAGGAAGATGTCGCACGCGGCCATGAGGCCGAAGCCCGCGCCCAGCGCGGGGCCGTTGACGGCCGCGATCACGGGCTTGGCGCATTCGCGGATGGCATTGCCCGTCTCGCGCGTCCAGCGGTTGTGGTCGAGAAAGTCGCCGGCCTTGTCGGCATTGGGGCGGTCCTTCAGGTCGGCGCCGGAGCAGAAGAACTTGCCGGTGCCCGTGAGGATCGCCACGCGCACGTCGGAGCGTTCGGAGACCTCGTCGAAGATCTCGATCAGGCGGCGGCGCGTGGCGCGGTCCAGCGCGTTGACCGGCGGCTTGTCGAGCCGGACGACGGCGATGTAGTCGGAAACTTCCAGATTGATGCTCATCGCACACTCCCGGTTTGGTTGGAAAAAGAAACTTGCGGTGCACACGCCTCAGGCGCCAGCAGCTGGGCGACATGCAGGAGGCGGTCGCCGTAGCGGAACTCGGAGGCGATGAGGCGCTGCGCCGTGCGCGTGGCCAGCACTTCTTCGCTCACCCCCATGCCGCCATGCATCTGGATGGCCGCTTCCGCACAGGCGCGTGCCGACTCGGCCATCGACACCTTGGCCAGGCGCAAGGTGCGGCGCAGATCGGGCGCGTCCTGCTCGTATTCGTTGAAGCAATGGATCACCAGGCCCTTGGCGCCCAGGTACTTCACGTACATGTCGGCCACGCGATGGCGCAGCACCTGGAAGCTCGAGAGCGCCACGCCGAACTGGCGCCGCTCCTTCAGGTGGGTGACCGTCTGGCGGATGAGGGTGGCCAGCGCGGCCACGGTGTCAGCGGCCGTGAGCAGCAAGGCCGCATCGGTAGCCTTGGCGCACGCATCGCGTGCAGCGACACCGCGCGCGATGCACGCGCTCTCGGGCACGGCCAGTTGCGCCAGCGTGAAGTCCGCGCCCGCGCGGCCCTCCATCGTCCGGTAGCGGGCCTTCGGTGCGCCGATGCGTTCGGCATCGACCAGGAAGATGGCGTCCTCGCCATCGACTTGCGCAGGCACGAGGTAATGCGTGGCAGGCAGCGTCGCATCGACGCCCTGCACGGCGCCGCTCAGCTCATAGCCGATGTCGAGGTGCCTCGCCTTTACCGCATGGACGTCGGGCGTGGAAGACAAGGCGGTCAGGGGCGCCATCTGCACGCTGCCCTCGGCCACGGCCTCCAGCCAGCGATGGGCCGTTTCAGCGCCCGCGGCCTGCAGCAGCAGCGGCACCACGGCGCAGGTCTCGACCACCGGCAGTTGCAGGCCGTGTGTGGCGAGCCCCTCCACGATGGACGCGAGATCGCTCAGTCTGCCGCCGACACCGCCGGTCTCCTCGGGCACGAGGGTGGCCGTCCAGCCCAGTTCGCGCACGGGGTCACCGTCGATCGCGACGGCGATGTGGTCTTCGGCATAGCGGCTCGCCGCGTCCAGCAGCATGCCGGGAAAGAGCGACGGGAAAGAGGTGGACATGGCTCAGGCTCCCAGCAGTTCGTTGGCGACCACGTTGCGCTGCACCTCGGAGGTGCCGCCGGCGATGGTGCGGGCGCGCGTGAACATGTAGTTCTGGATCCACGTGGCGTCGGGCACGTCGTCCCCCGCCTCGGCGAGAAAGCGATGCGCGGCATCGGGACCGACCGCATCGAGGGCGATGGTCGTCAGGCGCTGCGCGACGTCGGCGCAGGTCATCTTGATGACCGAGGGCTGCACGCCCAGCGGGCGCTGGTGGATCAGGTCGTCGGTGGCCTGCGCCATCATCACGCGCGCGCCCTTCACGTCGGCCTCGCACAGGAGCAACTTGTGGTGCAAGCCGCTGAAGTCGCGCAGCCCCGCGGTGGCGCGGCTCGCCTCCTCGACCAATTGCGTGACCTGGCGGCGCATGAGTTCCAGCCGCGCCACGTTGGCCGGCGGAAGGCGTTCGCGTTCGAGCAGGAACTTGGCGCAGGTCCAGCCCTTGCCGACTTCGCCGACGAGGTTGTCGGCGCGCACGCGCACCTCGTCGAAGAACACCTCGTTCAGGTGATGCCAGCCGTCGATGGTCTGGATCGGGCGCACGGTGATGCCCGGGGTGTCCATGGGCACCAGCAGCAGCGAGATGCCTTCCTGCTTCTTCGCCTCCTTCGACGTGCGCACCAGCATGTAGATCATGCTGGCCTCGTGGGCATGCGAGGTCCAGATCTTCTGGCCGTTGACGACCCACTCGTCGCCGTCTCGCCGTGCGCTGGTGGACAGCGAGGCCAGGTCGGAACCCGAGCCGGGCTCCGAATAGCCCTGGCACCACCAGTCCGAACCGTCGAGGATGCGCGGCAGGAACCGCGCCTTCTGCTCGGGCGTGCCGAAGCGGATGATCACCGGCCCGATGTGGCCCAGCCCATGGTGGTACAGGGGCGGACAGTCGTTCTCGGCCATCACCTCCTCGAAGATGAGGCGCTGGCGGATGTCCCAGCCCGTGCCGCCGGCTTCGCGCGGCCAGCTCGGCGCACCCCAGCCCTGGGCGTTGAGGATCTGCTGCCAAGCCTGGTATTCGCGCTTCGTGATCTTCTGGCCGGCCGCGACGACAGCGCGGATCTCTGGCGGGCAGGCGCTGCGCACGAACGATTCGAGTTCGCGCCGGAAGCCGGCGTAGTCGATGGACATCTTGTCTCCTGTGGAATTTCGGAAAGGCTCAACCCTTGCGCAGCTGCGTGATCAGCTCGTCCAGGGCGGCGGTGGCACCGGCGGCGTCGCGCTGGCGCAGGTTGTGCGCCACCTTGCGGCGCAGCGGAAACAGATCGGGACGCGGGCGCACCGAGAGCACATGCGTCATGCGCTCGCGCAGCACGCTGGTCATGGTCTGCGCCATCAGCGTGAGCGCTTCGTTGTGGCCGGCCGTGGCGATCGAAGAGAAGAACGCACTGGCGGAGGCGATGCGCTCCTTGAGCGGCGCGTCGTCGGAGTGGGCCTCGATCGCACCGGCGGCTTCATGCACGGCGTCGAGCTCGGCCTCGGTGGCGCGTTCGCTGGCCAGGCGCAGCAACGTGCCATAGAGCGTGCGATAGGCCTCGTCGATGTCGGCGTCTCCCAACCGCCCTTCCACAACCAGCTTGCGCAGCGACTCGGCCAGCTTCATGTAGGCGCCCTTGTAGAACACCAGCGCCTGGTCGGCCGCGCCGGCGCTCAGGTGCCGAACCTCGCCGATGAAGACGGTGTGGTCGCCGGCTTCGTGGGCCGCATGCACGCGGCATTCGAAGCTCGCCAGGCAATCGTCGATCAGTGGCATGCCCAGCGCGCCGGCGCGCCACGGCACGCCCTCGAACTTGTCCTCGATCTTGCTCGATGCAAACCGGCCCGACAGCGCATCCTGCTGCTCGGAGAGGATGTTGATGACAAAGCCGTCCGCCGCCTGGAACGTGCCCAGCAATCGGCTCGCATTGCGCAGGCTGAACAGCACCAGCGGCGGGTCCAGCGAGACCGAACTGAAGGAGTTGCAGGTCAGGCCGGCCGGCTGGCCGTCCGGCGTGCAGGTGGTGATGACCGCCACGCCGGTCGGAAAGCACCCGAGCAGCTGACGGAACTGGGCAGGCTCGATGGCGCCGCGGGTGCTTTCTTCTTCAGCGACTTCGGACATGGCGTCTCCTGGCGCTCGGCCTCAGGCCGCAGCGAGTTCGCTCTGGACCGCGGGCCGGTGCGGCGGATCGTTGGCGATCTCCTGCAGCACCGTCGGAATGATGACCTTGCCCCAGACCTCGAGCTGACGCAGCATCGTGGCGTGGTCGAAATCGCCCATCTGCGTCTGGAAGCAGTAGTGCACGGGCTTGAGCGTGCGGATTTCGTTGACCACGCGCTCGATCACGGTGTCGATGTCGCCCACGGGCAGCAGTGCGCGCATCTCGTCCAGCGTGGGCTCGCCCTCGACGATGCCTTCCTCGACCTGGTAGTCGTCGGCGATCTGCGCGGTGCGGCGCTTCAGGCTCACGGCGATGCGGCGCTGGTAGCGGGCGCACTCGAGGTAACTCTCCACCTCGTCCTTGTTGTGGCTGGCATAGGCCGCGCGCAGCAGGCCGACCTGCACGCTGGCGGGGTCCTTGCCCTCCGCCACAGCCACTTTGTCGATGAGGGCCCGAGTGCTGGCCAGCTTCTCCAGGCCGCCGTCGCCGCCGGAGACGAACACGTGGTGGTCGGACTTCACGGCGCGCGACAGGAACGCCGGATCGACGCTGGTGATCCACATCGGCGGCATGGGGCGTTGCACCGCGCGCTGGCTGATGGCGCTCATCGGCTGCTGGTAGTACGCGCCGTCGTAGCTGAACTTCGGCTCCCGCAGGCCCGCCTCGAGCATGTCGAGCATCTCGAAGGTGCGGCCCTTGGCGGATTCCAGCGACACGCCGAAGCGCTCGAACTCAAACTGCTGGTAGCCCGAGCCGATGCCCAGGTTCAGGCGGCCGTTCGACAACTGGTCGACCATCGCCACATCGGCGATCAGGCGGGCCGGCGTGTACAGCGGAGCGACGACAATGCCGGTTCCCAGCCGGATGTTGCGGGTGACCGCAGCGCAGTGCGCGATCATGGTCAACGGCGACGAGCACATGCCGTAGTTGCTGAAGTGGTGCTCGGCGTACCACGCGGCCCCGAAACCCAGTTCGTCCGCCAGACGCGTCTGCTCGATGGCATCGCGCAGGATCTGGTGGGAGGTCTTATGCTTGTTCCGCTGCTGCATCAAAATGAAGATTCCGAAATCCATCGCTGTTGCTCCTGGTTGGCTGGTGTTGATCGAGGTCCATCGTAGGAACTCAATGCCTGCGTGGATCACCAGCGAACGCACAGCTTCTTTGCGTCTTTCGAAATGAAGGCCCTCGACTCGCTGCGCATCTTTGTGGCTACCCAGAGAAAGGGCAGCCTCTCGGCCGCAGCCCGCAGCCTCAGCCTCTCGCCCGCGACCATCTCGCGGCGCATCAGCGCACTGGAAGAAGAACTGGGCGTGCAACTGGTGGACCGCACCAGCCGCAACCTCAAGGTGACGGAAGCCGGTCAGGCCTTCCTGGAGCGGGCCGAGGCGATGCTGGAGCTCATGAGCGAGGCCGAGCAGGCCGTGCACAACGCGCGCCAGCGGCCCGAAGGCCGGCTGCGCGTGCATTCGCGCACGCACATCGGCCTGCGCGTGCTCGCACCGCTGCTGCCGCGCTTCGCGGAGCTCTATCCGGACATCCGTGTCGAGCTCGAACTCTCCGAGCATCCGATCAACCTGGTGGAGCACGACTTCGACGTCGACATCCGCACGGGAGAGTCCAACGATTCAGGCTTCGTCATCAAGCGGCTGCAGTCCAGCGACGAGGTGCTGGTGGCCAGCCCGGCCTTCGTGAAGACCTACTCGCGCATCCGGCATCCCAGCGACCTGCCGCAGGTGCGCTGCCTCACCTACCGGCGCGAGCGCGAAGTCATCACCTGGAAGTACATCGACCCGGCGGGTGAACAGCAGGAGCTGGCCATCCAGGGCGTGCTCAGCGCCAACAACGGCGAGCTACTGCGGCTGGCCGCCATCGGCGGCATGGGCGTGGCGCTGCTATCCGAGGCCACCGTGCGCGACGACCTGCGCGACGGCACGCTGGTGCGGCTGCTGCCCGAATACCGCTTTGCCGTGCGGGCGTTCTCCAACGGCGTCTTCGCCGTCTTCCGGCAAAGCCGCGTGCTGCCGCTGAAGGTGCGCGCCTTCGTGGACTACGTGGCGGACGCACTCAGAAGCGAGACCCGCTAGACGTCGGCGAAATGATGGGGCAGACGCCCCGTGGCGGGCAGGCCGGTGATCACGAACAGCCCGCCATCCTGCGCCTGGTTGCCCTCCAGCCGCGCGCTGCGTGAAATGCTGGTCAGGTACATGTGCTCCAGGCGGGGCCCGCCGAAGCAGATGCTTGTGGGATAGCTCACCGGCAACTCGACAAGGCGCTCCAGCGTGCCGTCCGGCGCATAGCGCGCCAGCTTGGCGGCGCGGGTCAGCACCGTCCAGAGGAACCCTTGTGCATCGACCGTCGCCCCGTCGGGCCCGGAGTCGAAGGCGTGCGTCTTTGCAAACAGGCGCTTGTTGCGCAAGGGGCCATCCGGGTCGTAGTCATAAACCCAAATGGTTCGCTCCAGGCTGTCGGCCAGGTACAGCACGCGGCCGTCGGGGCTGAAGCAAGGCCCGTTGGCAAAACCGATGTCGTCGGCCAGGTGCTCCACGCGAAGGTCGGGGCGCAGCCGGTAGAGCCCGCCCTTCACGGCCTCACCGGCCTGGCGATCGACATGCATGGTGCCCGCCAGGAAGTTGCCCGCCGGATCGCACTTGCCATCGTTGAAGCGGACGTTCGGATCGTCCACGGGAATGCGGGCCAGGTGCGCCAGTGTCCGCGTGGCGAAGTCATAGCGCGCAAAGGTGTGGCGCAGCGCCACCACGACAGCCTGACTGCGGCATGGCGCGATCGAGCCCACGGGCGCAGGCAACGGGTGCCGCTCGGGCAGCCCGGCCTCGGGGTTCAACCGCCACAGCGTGCCGGCCAGCGCGTCGATCCAGTTCAGGGCCTGTGCATCGGCATCCCAGCAGGGGCTCTCGCCCAGTTGATCTTTGGTCGTCCCGACCCGGGTGATCTTCACGGTCATCGGGCAAGTGTGCGGGCGCGCTGGCGCCCCTGTCGGCGCATCCCGCAAAGCTGCTTTTCACTCCTTGCAGATCACTGCTGGGAGCTGCGCCCTAGACTGAATCCAGCGTTCGATTCGAACCAGAACAGGAGACAAGAATGAGCTATCGAAAACTCGTCATGGGGTTGGCGCTGGGTGCCTGCGCGCTCGCCCCGGCCCTCGCCCTTGCCCAACAGGTGACCCGCCTCGTCGTGCCCTTTGCGGCCGGCGGCGGCACCGACCAGTACTGCCGCATCCTGGCCCAGGAACTCGGCAAGCAGGGGCTGAACGTCATCATCGAGAACAAGCCCGGCGCCAGCGGCATCCTTGCCGCCGACTACGTGGCCCGCGCCAAACCGGATGGGCAGACCGTGCTCGTGTCGTCGCTGGGCACGCTCGCGAACAACAGCGTGCTCTACGAGAAGCTGCCCTACGACCCCGTGAAGGACTTCGCGCCGGTCACGCAGATCGCCTACCAGCCCGCCATCGTCGTGGGCCGCACCGACCTGCCCTACAAGAACATCAAGGAAATGGTGGCCTACGCCAAGCAGAACCCCGGCAAGATCAACCGCGGTTCGCCCGGCGCGGCCATCCTGACCAACCTGGCACCCATCGCTTTCGAAAAGGAGCAAGGCTTCAGCACCTTGCACATTCCTTTCAACGGAGACGCCCCCGCACTGCAGGCGCTGCTGGGCAACCAGATCGACATCCACGGCACGTCCATCACGGGATCGCTGCCCTATGTGAAGTCGGGCAAGTTGCGCGTGCTCGGCGTGATGGATTCGCGGCGCCTGCCGCAGGTGCCCGACGCCCCCACGTTCAAGGAACAGGGCTTCGACATGGAAGCCACGCTGTGGTACTCGCTCTCGGTTCCCACCGGCACGCCCAGGCCGGTGATCGACCGGCTGAACAAGGCCGTGAACCAGGTGATCGCCGACCCCGACTTCGTGGCCCGCGCCCGCGCCATCGGCATGGAGCCCCGCGGCGGCACGCCCGAAGAGCTGGCCCGCTTCATCAAGGTCGAGGCGGACCGCTGGCTTCCGATCCTGCGCAGTTTGAATCTGCCGAAGCAATCGCACTGATCCTCAGAGCCCCATGCACAACGCCCCGGAACTCAAGCCTCGAAGGGCTTCGGGTTCCGGGGCGTTGCTGCGATGGCGTCGGCACCCGAGGGTGCCAACCCCAAATCAGATCGAGATGTCCTTCTCCGACGCCACCTTGTTCCAGCGCTCGAACTCGCTGGCCATTCGCCGCTTCATGACTTCCGGCGGCTGGTAGGCGCTGAGCGCGCCGATGTTCTCGAGCCCGCGCTTCGTGTCCGCTTCGGCCAGGATGCGGCGCAGTTCCGAGTCGAGCCGGGTCACCACGCCGGCCGGCGTGCCGTTGGGCACGATCAGGCCGCTCCAGCTGCTCACGTTGAAGCCGGCAAAACCCTGCTGCGCGATGGACAGCACCTCGGGCAGGAAGGCCCGGGCATCGGCGGAGCCGAGCGCCAGCGCCTTAAGGCGTCCGCTGCGGATGTGCGGCATGGCCGCGACCAGGTCGACGAACATGGCGCCGATCTGCCCACCCAGCAGGTCAGTGATGGCCGGCGCACTGCCCTTGTAGCCCACGTGCTGCATGGGAAAGCCGCCCATGTCCTTGAGCTGCTCCATCGCCAGGTGGCCGATGCTGCCCGACCCCGCGGTGGAATAGTTGACCGGCTGCGCCTTGGCGGCCGCGATGAAGCCCTTGAGATCGTTCACGCCCGGCAGCACCAGCGGGTTGATCATCAAGACCAGCGGCAAGTCGTAGACCGATGCCACGCAGGTGAAATCCTTGCGCACGTCGTACTGGTTGTTCCTGTAGACGATCGGTGCCACCAGCGCGGGCATGCCGAACATCGACACCGTGTAGCCGTCGGGCGCCGACTTGATCAGCGACGTGGTGCCGATGGACCCCGAGGCGCCGGGACGGTTGTCCACGATGACGGGCTGGCCGAGCGCGCCGGTCAGCTTCTGCGCGACCAGGCGCGCGGTCGCATCGGTCGGGCCGCCGGCCGGAAAGGCCACGACCATGCGAACGGTTTTTTCGGGCCAGCGACTCGCCGCGTTGGCGCCGGCGGACAGCGACGCCAGCCAGGGCGCTGCGCCGGCCGCGAGGCACGACTTCAGCAGGAGCCGGCGCGGGGCGGCGGGTTCGGTTTCTCGCGTGAGGTGTTCGTTCATTTGATGACGCTTCTTTGGCTCAGGGATTCAAGTTGGCCGTCGCCCATGTCGAGCAGCTCACGCAGCACTTCGGCCGTGTGCTCCCCCAGGTGCGGCGGGTGGTGGCGCACGCCCGCGCGTGCGCCGTCGATGATGTAGGGCGGCGCGTGCACGGCCTGCGGCCCCGCCTGCGTGTCTTCGAAGCGGTGCCAGACCTGTGTCTGCGCCGTGCGGTCGGACTGCAGCGCGTCGTACAGGCCGAGCACCTCGCCGCAGGGAATGCCCGCCGTGTTCATGCGTGCGATGAGATCGGCGCGCGAGAACTGCCCGATCTTCGCGAGCAGCAGCGGCAGCAACTCGTGCCGGTGCTTCGAGCGTTCGGTGTTGGTGGCGAACTTCGGATCGACCGGCAGCTCGGGGCAAAAAATCACTTCGTCGCAGAACTTCCTGAACTGGCCGTTGTTGCCGACCGCGATCACCACCGGGCCGTCCGCTGCCTCGAACACGCCGTAGGGCACGATCGACGGGTGCGAGTTGCCGAACTTGGCGGGGTCGCCCTTGTTGAGCCAGGCGGTGAGCCCGTAGTACGAGGTGATCATCATCCCGCTGTCGTACAGCGACATCTGGATGTGGCGGCCCTCGCCGGTGCGCGTGCGTTCGTAGAGCACGGCCAGGATGGCCTGGGCCGAGTACATGCCGGTGAACATGTCGACCGCGGCAATGCCGAACTTCAGCGGGCCCTGGCCTTCTTCGCCGTTCATGGCCATCAGGCCCGTCTCGCCCTGGATCACGAGGTCGTAGCCCGGCCGCGCTTTTTCCTGGCTGAGCACCGAGTAGCCCGAGATCGAGCAGTAGATGAGCTTCGGGTTGAACTTGCGCAGGTCTTCGTAACCCAGGCCCATCTTCTGCGCCCCGCCGTACTTGAAGTTCTGGATGACCACGTCGCTCTGCGCGGCAAGTTTGCGCACGATGTCCTGGCCCTCCTCGTCCTGCAGGTCCACGCAGATGGAGCGCTTGTTGCGGTTGCAGCTGTTGAAGTAGGACGTGTTGTGGCTGCCAATGCGCACGCCCCAGTCGCGCGTGTCGTCGCCGCGTTCAGGATGTTCGACCTTGATCACGTCGGCGCCCAGGTCGGCCAGCGCCATGCCGCACAGGGGGCCGGCCATGACGCGGGACAGGTCCAGCACGCGCACGCCGGCAAGGGGTTGCATGAAAGTTGGGTTCATTCGATGGTTCTCTGGTCTTGTCTTCGATGCGGTTCGCCTGTTCACCCAGGCGATCGCCGGACGACCGCGCACGGCGCAGCCGCGCGGCCTTCATCAGTTGGCGGTGTAGCCGCCGTCGACCGGCAGGATGGTTCCGGTGACGTAGCGCGCCTGCTCCGAGGCCAGGAACACCACGGGGCCCGCGATGTCCTGCGGATCGCCCACGCGACGCAGAAACGTGCGGCGCACCATCCGCTCGTGACGCTCGGCGTCACCCGCGATGTGGGCGGTCATCGGCGTCATGACCAGTCCGGGGGCGACGGCATTCACGCGCACGCCATGCGGTCCGAAGTCGCGCGCGAGAAATTTCGTGAGCTGGCCGACCGCCCCTTTCGAGGCGCCATAGGCCATGTGGGCCGAGGTCGCGACGAGCGAGGTGATGGACGCCACATTGACGATGGCGCCCCGCGTCTTGCGCAGGCCTTCGGTGCAGGCCACGGTGAGGTTGAGCACGCCCTTGACGTTCACCGCCATCACGTGGTCGATGTCGTCCGAGAGCGACTGCGCCTCGAACGCCGCGCTGCGGCCGCCGACGCCCGCGTTGTTCACGAGCACGCCCACAGGGCCCCAGGCTTGCTGCAGGTCGACGACCACGGCCTCGCATTGCGCGGCGTCGCGCACGTCCAGCGCGTACGGGCGCACGCGGTCCGCCGCATGGCCCGTGCGCGCGGCGGCCTCACGCGTTTTGTCGGCGTCGATGTCGGTCAACGCGACGCGACAGCCGGCCTCCAGCAGGCGGGTCGCAATGGCGAAGCCGATGCCCTGGCTCGCCCCGCTGACCAGGGCCACCGTGTCATCGAACGACGGACGCATTCAATGCCCCTGCTTGGGCAGATCCAGGCGCTGAAGCAATGGAACCCAGCGCTCGGTCTCGGCCTTCACATAGGCGGCCAGCGCCTGCGGCGTGCCGCCTCGCGGCTCCATGCCGATCGCCTGGGAACGCGCGATGAAGTCCGGATCGACCAGCACCTGGTTGACGGCGCGATTGAGCTTGTCGATGGTGTCCGTGGGCGTGGCGGCTGGCGCGGACAGCGCGTACCACAGCAGTGCCTCGATGTCGTAGCCCTGCTCCTTGAACGTGGGCGCATCGGGCACCTGAGGCAGGCGCTTGGCGTCCATGACGCCCAGCACACGCATCTTGCCCGCCTTGATGTGCTGCAACGGGCCGGTGATGGAGGTCCCCTGGATGTCGATCTGGCTGCCCAGCAGCGCCTGCAAGCCGGGCGAATCGCCATTGAACGGAATGTGCGTCGTGCGAATGCCGGCCATGCCCTCGAAGGCCAGCGGCGCCAGGTTGGTCAGGATGGAGGCGCCCGGCGACCCGCGGTTGATCTTGTCCGGATGGGCCTTGGCATAGGCCACCATTTCCTTGATGTTCTTGTAGGGCAGGTCCGAGCGCCCCACGATGATGGTCGGCTGGTAGGCGATCTGCGTGACGGGCGCGAAGCTCTTTACCGGGTCGTAGGGCAGCTTGTCGTACATCACGGTGTTGCTGGCCAGAATGCTCAGCGAGCTCATGAGCACGGTGGTGCCATCGGGCTTGGAGCGCGCGACGTTGTCGGCTGCCAAGATGCCACTGGCGCCTGGCTTGTTGTCGACGATGGTCTGGGTGCCGCGCCGGGTCAGCTCGGCGGCCAGCAGCCGCGCGTACTGGTCGGTGCCGCCGCCGGCCGCAAAGGGCACGACGATGCGAAGGGGTTGCTGGGCCTGCGCCGCGCCGACGGCGAGAACGAGGCCGAGCAGAAAGCCGCCGAGGCGCTTCCGGGTTTGCATGGCGATGTCTCCTGAATGGGGTGCCGAGATGGCTTTCCTCAGTTTAGGAGCGCGGGCTCGGCGGCATGCATCAAGGGATGAAAAGGTGCTTTGTAGTTTCGGGAGGAACGTCCGAGAGGTGTCCACCTACAGTGAACCGCCCTCGGAGGAGGCTACCGGCGCTGCACGGAGACGAAACGCAGCTTCATCTTCGCAAGATTTCACAACCTCACATCCATCAGAAGGAAAAGCGACATCGTGAACGTCCTGAAACCATTCCTGTGTGCAGCGGCAATCGCCATGCAAATGGCCACCGCTTGCGCGGCGACGCCGCAGCCCCTGCTCGAGCGCGCGCTCGCCTTGTCCGATGCAGCCGAGCCCGACGTCATCGCGTGGCGTCGCCATCTCCATCAGCATCCAGAACTTGCGTACGCAGAAGTCGAGACGGCCAAGTACATTGCTGCCGCATTGGGCAAGATCCCAGGTGTCGAAGTCCAGACCGGCATCGCCAAGACCGGCATCAAGGCCGTACTGCGTGGCGGCAAGCCCGGCCCGGTGGTTGCGTTGCGCGCCGACATGGACGCCCTGCCTGTCGAGGAGCGCAACGACCTACCGTTCCGTTCAACGGCCAAGGCCCTGTGGCGTGGCCAGGAAGTTTCGGTGTCGCATGTCTGCGGCCACGACACACACGTAGCCATGTTGCTGGGCGCGGCTCAAGCCCTTTCGGCCATGCGAGAGGATCTGCCCGGCACGGTGGTCTTCCTGTTCCAACCAGCCGAAGAGATCGGCCCCGGCGCCGAAAACCCCAGCGGCGCGCTGGCAATGGTCAAGGCCGGCGTTCTGGACAATCCCAAGGTCGATGTCGTGTTGGGCCAGCACATCGGCGCACAGGCGCCCAAGGGCTCCATCTCCTATCGACCTGGTGCCATGCTGGCCAGCATCGACGTGTTCAACATCAAGCTCAACGGGGCTGGTGGGCACGGTGCCGCGCCATGGGCGGCCAACTCTCCCATGTTGGCGGCGGCGGAAATTGCCCTGGGCTTGCAGAACATCGTCAGCCACCGCACCAACCCGACGATCGATGGAGGCGCCACCGTGGTGACGGTAGGCATGCTGCAAAGTGGCAACCGCTTCAACATCCTGCCCGAGACCGCAGAACTCTCGGGCACGGTACGCGCGCTGTCCGCGCAGAACCAGAAGGTCGCCCACGAGCAGATTCGCATGAAAGCCGAACACATCGCGGCCAGCTACGGCGTCAAGGCCAGTGTCCGCATCGATACCGGTGGGGGCTACGGCGTGCTTGTCAACGATGCGCCGACCACGCTGGCGCTCGTCGATGCATTGAAGGCTGCAGCAGGAAAAGACAAGGTCGCGGAGATCTTGCCGTCAATGGGATCGGAAGACTTTGGCGCCTTCGGCGGCACGGGCGTTCCGGTGGTGTTCTGGATTTTGAACGCCTCGCCGTACCCCGATCGGGCCGGCCCGACCAATCATTCGCCGCTGTTCACCGTCGATGAGTCCGCGATGCGCATCGGGGTGAGAGCCTTGACCAGTGCGACCCTGGCGCAAATGACACGTGCAAGGACAGGCACGCCCTGATGAATCGGATGGTGCAAGCCGCGCGGCACATGCCCTTGGAACTTCGCCCACAACTCGCTGAAGGATTTGCGCATCCAGAAACGCGCCTCCACTGGATGCATAAAGAAAAAGCCGCCGCTCAAGTGAGCAGCGGCTTGATGTGTGTTTCTGTTGGCGCCACTCCGATTCGCCGAGCGAGCGCCGGGCCATTAGCCTAGCCCCAGTGGCCGGTCCATTTCCTTGGGAAACGTCTTCGCGCTCTGGCGGCCGTGCTGACCTCTCGGCGAGGTCGAAGCGTCACGATTGAGGAGACCTCTAGGTGCATGGGCAGCAGAAATGACGAAGGGGTTAGCAACTACTACGCTGCTAACCCCTGTCAATTTTGGTCGGTGTGAAAGGATTCGAACCTTCGACCCCTTGCACCCCATGCAAGTGCGCTACCAGGCTGCGCCACACACCGAAGCTCTCGATTATAGCGGGCTAAATTCAGTGTCCGACAGTCAGAAGCTCACGAATTTCAAAGAGTTCGCGGCGAAGGTGCAACAACTGCGACAGATCGACGCTCTGTGCGGCCGCCGAGGGCCTCGGTTCTTCGTGCACGGCGGCGTCGAATTCCTCCTGGCCGATCTCGATGGCCTCCAGGCCTTCGAGCGGCACTTCGCCCGCCTTGCGGCGGTCGCGCTCGCCTTGCGTGAGTTCCTGCAGCTTGTTGCGCGCACCGCTGATGGTGAAGCCCTGGTCGTAGAGCAGGTCGCGGATGCGGCGGATCATCAGCACTTCGTGGTGCTGGTAGTAGCGGCGGTTGCCGCGCCGCTTCATCGGGCGCAGCTGGGTGAACTCCTGCTCCCAATAGCGCAGCACGTGCGGCTTCACGCCGCAGAGCTCGCCGACCTCACCGATGGTGAAGTAGCGTTTGACGGGAATCGGCGGGAGCGTTTTCTCCATTGAAATCAAGACTGTGCGCGGGAAACCTCATAGATTACTCTACGCGGCCGCACAGCACCAAGCACTATTCCGCGCCCAGGCTCCACTCGACTTCGGAAGTGCCGCCCTGCGGCTCGACGCTGCCCTGGATCTGCTCCTTGAGCTTGGCGCTCGCATGGAAGGTGGCCACGCGGCGCTCGCCGATCGGAATGGCTTCGCCGGTGCGCGGGTTGCGTCCGGGACGCGGCGCCTTCACGCGGATCTGGAAGTTGCCGAAGCCCGAGATCTTCACGTCCGTGCCTTCGATCAGGCTGCTGGCGACGAGCTCGAAGAACGCCTCCACCATGTCCTTCGACTCACGCTTGTTCAGGCCGATCTGCTCGAACAGCAGGTCGGCCAAGTGCGCCTTGGTGAGCGCCGGCGTTTCGAGGGCTTCGAGCGTGAATTCGGCGGCGTTCATCTTCATCCTCTCAAGCGGCCGCCCAGGGTGGCGCCCAGTTGTTCGACGATTGCACGGACAGCGGGTTCGACCTGCTCGTCCGTCAGCGTGGCGGCATCGCTCTGGAAGGTCAGGCGCACGGCCATGCTCTTCTCGCCCGGTGCCAGCGCACCTGGCGCCGCCACGGCGCCTTCGCGCAGGGGCTGCGGACGGTAGATGTCGAACAGCGTCGCATCGCGCAGCAGGCCCGAGGCGGACGCGCCCGCGCGGATGGCCTGCATCAGCGCGTCATGCGACACCGCTTCGGCCACGACCACCGCGATGTCACGTTCGACGGCCTGGTGCTTGGGCACCGGCTGCGCCACGGGCACGGGCCGCGCCGTGACGGCGTCGAGGTCGAGTTCGAACAGCACGGGCGCCTGGGTGAAGTCCCACTTCTGGCGCCAGCGCGGATGCAGTTCGCCGATGAAGCCGACGGCCTGGCCGTCGAGCAGCACACGGGCCGAACGGCCGGGGTGCAGCGCGGGGTGCTCGGCCGCTTCGAAGGTTGGCACACGCGGCGCGAGCAGCGCTTCGACATCACCCTTGACGTCGTAGAAGTCGACGCGCTGCGGCTTGCCGTCCCAGCGCGACGCCTCGGCATCGCCCCAAGCCAGGCCGGCCACGCGCATGGGCTGGTTCACGCCGCGCACTGTGCTGTCGGTGGTGACGACGCTGTCGTCGCGCAGGAACACGCGGCCCAGCTCGAACACGCGCACGCGCGGTGCCTTGCGGTCGAGGTTGAACTTGAGCACCTGCAGCAGCGAGCCGAGCAGCGACGAGCGCATCACGCTCATCTGGCTGGCGATGGGGTTCAGCAGCTTGATCGGGTTGGCGTTGCCCGCCAGGTCCTGCTCCCAGTGCGCTTCGACAAAGCTGAAGTTGATGGTTTCCTGGTAACCCAGCGCTGCCACGCTGCGACGCACCGCGAAGCGGCTGCGCTGCGCCTCGGGCCGCACGCGGGCGGTGATGGGCGCGAGCGGCGCGGTCGTCGGCAGGTTGTTGAAGCCGATCAGGCGCGCCACTTCTTCGATGAGGTCTTCCTCGATCAGCAGGTCGAAGCGGTGCGGCGGCGGCGTGACGGTCAGCGTGCCTTCGCCTTCGGTAATTTCGAAACCGAGGCGGTGGAGTGCGTCGGCGCATTGCGCCTGCGTCAGCGGCATGCCGATGACGCGCGCGGCGCGAGCCACGCGCAGCGTGACGGGCGCGGCTTCGGGCAGGCGCAGCGTCTGGTCGTCCATCTTGCCGGCTTCGCCGCCGCAGATATCGACAACCAGTTGCGTGATGCGCTCGATGATCTGCACGGTGCGGCTCGGGTCGACGCCGCGCTCGTAGCGGTGGCCGGCGTCGGTCGAGAAGTTGAAGCGGCGCGAACGGCCCTGCACGGCCTCGGGCCACCAGAACGCGGCCTCGACGTAGATGTTGCGCGTGTCGTCGGTCACCGAGGTGGCGTCGCCGCCCATGATGCCGGCGAGCGATTCGACTTCGCGGTCGTCGGCGATCACGCCGACCTTCTCGTCGACGGTGATCGTCGTGCCGTTGAGCAGCTTGAGCTGTTCGCCCGCCTTGCCCCAGCGCACCGTGAGGCCGCCGTGGATCTTGTCGAGGTCGAAGATGTGGCTGGGCTGGCCGTACTCGAACATCACGTAGTTCGAGATGTCGACCAGCGGCGTCACGCTGCGCTGGCCGCAGCGCGCGAGGCGCTCGACCATCCACGCGGGCGTGGCGACCTTGGTGTTCACGCCGCGCACGATGCGGCCTGAGAAGCGGCCGCACAGGTCGGGCGCCTCGACCTTGACGGGCAGCACATCGGAGAACGACGTGGCCACGGGTGCAATGGCCGGCGTCTTCAGCGGTGCGCCGGTGAGTGCGGCGAGTTCGCGCGCCACGCCGTACACGCTGAGGCCGTGCGCCAGGTTCGGCGTGAGCTTGAGCGTGAGCAGCGCGTCGTCGAGCTTGAGCACGTCGCGCACGTCGGCGCCGATGGGGGCGTCGGCGTCGAGTTCGAGCAGGCCGCCGTGGTCTTCGCTCAGCTTCAGTTCGCGCGCCGAGCACAGCATGCCCTGGCTCTCGACGCCGCGCAGCTTGCCCAGCTTGATGAGGAAGGGCTTGCCGTCTTCACCCGGGGGCAGTTCGGCGCCGACGAGGGCGCACGGCACCTTGATGCCGACGCGCGCATTGGGCGCGCCGCACACGATGTTCAGCAAGGCGCCCTGCCCCACGTCGACCTGGCACACGCGCAGGCGATCGGCATTCGGGTGCTGCTCGGCTTCCTTGATTTCGCCGACCACGATGCGCGTGAAAGGCGGCGCCACCGGACGGCGCTCTTCGACTTCGAAGCCGCCCATGGTGAGCGTTTCGGCCAGTGCGGCGCTGTCGAGGGGCGGGTTGCAGAACTCGCGCAGCCAGGATTCCGGGAATTGCATCTCTTCGATCTCGATCTGGTTTTTTTATCTGTGGAAAGGACGTGCTTACTGGAACTGCGAGAGAAAACGCAGGTCGCCGTCGAAGAACAGGCGCAGGTCGTTCACGCCGTAGCGCAGCATGGTGAGCCGGTCGGGGCCCATGCCGAAGGCAAAGCCGATGTAGCGCTCCGGGTCGAGGCCCATGTTGCGCACGACGTTCGGGTGCACCTGGCCCGAGCCGGCGACTTCGAGCCAGCGGCCGGCCAGCGGGCCGCTCGCGAACTGGATGTCGATCTCGGCGCTCGGCTCGGTGAACGGGAAGAAGCTCGGGCGGAAGCGCAGCACGAGGTCGTCGCGCTCGAAGAAGGTGCGGCAGAAGTCGGTGAAGACGACCTTCAGGTCCTTGAAGCTGACGTTCTCGCCGAGCCACAGGCCTTCGCACTGGTGGAACATGGGCGAGTGGGTGGCGTCGCTGTCGACACGGTAGGTGCGGCCCGGCGCGATCACGCGGATCTCGGGCGCCTTCACGGTACCGGTGGTGTCGGCGGCAGCAGCGGCGAACTCGGCCGCGTACTTCTTGGTGTGCTGGTGGGCGTAGCGCACCTGCATCGGGCTGGTGTGCGGACGCAGGTTGTAGGGAATGCCGTCGTCGCCCTTGAGGTCGACGTAGAAGGTGTCCTGCATCGAACGCGCCGGGTGGTTCGGCGGGTTGTTGAGCGAGGTGAAGCTGTGCCAGTCGCTCTCGATCTCGGGGCCGTCGGCGACGTCGAAGCCCATGCTCGAGAAGATTTCCTCGATGCGCTCCAGGGTGCGGCTCACGGGGTGCAGTCCGCCGCCGGCGCGGTGGCGACCGGGCAGGCTCACGTCGAGCGCTTCGGCGCGCAGCTGCAGCGAGAGTTCTTCGTCGGCGAGTTGCTGGCGGCGGTCGGTCAGTGCGGCCTCGATGGCCTGCTTGCCGACGTTGATCGCGGCGCCGCGGGACTTCTTCTCTTCGACACTCAGCGCGGCCATGCCCTTCATCAGCTCGGTGATGCGGCCCGACTTGCCAAGGAACTGGGCCTTGGCGTTTTCGAGCTCTGCGGGCGTTTTCGCTTCGGCGAAGGCGGCGCGTGCGGTGTCGACCAGGGAGTCCAACTCGTTCATAGCAACAAAAATCTTCGAGGGGAAATAAAAAAGAGCTGGAGCCTTTTCAAGCGCCAGCCCTTGAGCCGTGGGCGCAAGAAGCCGTCCGGAGACGGCAACCTGCTGTGCAAAATCAAGCAGCCAGCTTGGCCTTGACCTGCTCCACGATGCCGGCAAAAGCGGCCTTGTCGTGCACGGCGATGTCCGCAAGCATCTTGCGGTCGATCTCGATACCGGCCTTGCGGATGCCGTTGGCGAACTGGCTGTAGGTCAGGCCCAGTTCACGCGAGGCGGCGTTGATACGCGCGATCCACAGCTGACGGAACACGCGCTTCTTGGTACGGCGGTCACGGTAGGCATATTGCCCAGCCTTCATCACCGCCTGTTTGGCGACGCGGAAGACATTACCGCGGCGACCGCGGAAACCCTTGGCGAGTGCGAGAACTTTCTTGTGGCGGGCGCGAGCCGTTACACCACGTTTGACGCGAGGCATGTGTGTACTCCTTGTTCGTCTGAGTTAAATGCCACGACCGGGCAGCATGGCGGCGACAGAAACCATGTTGGTCTCATGCACTGCGACTGCACCACGCAGGTGACGCTTGTTCTTGGTGGTCTTCTTCGTCAAGATGTGACGCTTGAAGGCTTGACCGCGCTTGACGGTGCCACCGGGACGAACGCGGAAACGTTTTTTCGCGCTGCTCTTGGTCTTCATTTTGGGCATGTGAATGCTCCTTTAGTTTGTGCTCGTGAGGCGCCGCGGATACTCCACGGACTTGTTGGCCCCGAGACACTTCTTTATCTCGCCCCCGCCTGCACTTCTTTCGAAATGCGGGCCAGGGCGAAATCCCTTCAAAACCCGTCTACTGCAAATGCCTCAGGCGGTTGCCGTGGGCGCTGCTGCCGGCGCAGCATCTGCTGCCGGCTTCGGCGCCGCGCCGCCAACCTTCTTGCGGCCCGGAGCGATCATCATGATCATCTGACGGCCTTCCAGCTTCGGGAACTGCTCGACCATGATCGTGTCGCCCAGCTCGTCGCGAATGCGCTGCAAGAGTGCCAGACCGAGCTCCTGGTGCGTGATCTCGCGGCCGCGGAAGCGCAGCGTGATCTTGCATTTGTCGCCCTCTTCAAGAAAGCGCCTGATGTTGCGCATCTTGATGTTGTAGTCGCCATCGTCGGTACCGGGCCGGAACTTGATTTCCTTGACCTCGATGACCTTCTGCTTCGACTTCGCCTCGGCTGCCTTTTTCTGCTCGTGGTACTTGAACTTTCCGTACTCGATCAGGCGGCACACGGGCGGATTGGCCGCAGCAACGACCTCCACCAGATCCACGTCAGCCTCACCCGCAAGGCGCAAGGCTTCGGAAAGGCTCATGACACCCAATGGCTCGTTTTCCGGGCCGACCAGGCGGACTTCCGGGGCCATGATTTCCCGGTTCAGGCGGTGTTGGCGTTCCTCGCGGTGGCGGCGGTCGCGAAATGCAGTAGCGATGGTCAGAATCCTTCAAAGTTTGCTACAAAATCTGTAGCGATCGCCGCTCAGTCTTCGCGGACAGGCGGCACGAGATGGCAGAGAAACATATGGGGTGTTTCAGAGACAAATCAACGCTTGTCAGCAACGTCCTGGACGAGCCGTTGCGTGAACGATTCGAGGGACATTGCACCGAGGTCTTGATTGCCCCGGGCGCGCACTGCGACGGCACCTGCTTCCTTTTCCTTGTCACCCACGACGAGGATGTAAGGGAGCTTTTGCAACGAATGCTTCCGTATTTTATACGTAATCTTTTCGTTGTGCAGGTCGAGCTGGACCCTAAGCCCTTGATTTTGCAGCGTTTTCGCAACTTGCGCAGCGTAGTCGGCCTGTCCTTCGCTGATATTGAGCACCGCCACCTGCACCGGAGCGAGCCATGCGGGCATGGCGCCGGAGTGGTGTTCGATGAGCATGCCGATGAAGCGCTCGAGGCTGCCGACGATGGCGCGGTGCAGCATCACCGGGTGGGCCCGACCGCTCGATTCCGTGACGTACTCCCCGCCCAGTCGCTCGGCCGTGTTGAAGTCGACCTGCATCGTGCCGCACTGCCAGTGACGGCCGATGGCGTCGCGCAGCGTGTACTCGATCTTCGGGCCGTAGAAGGCGCCGTCGCCGGGCGAAATGACGAAGTCCACACCCGAACGGCGCAGCGATTCCATCACCGCGTGCTCGGCCTTGTCCCACAGCTCGTCGGAGCCGACGCGGTTTTCGGGCCGCGTCGCGACCTTGTAGAGGATGTCCGTGAAGCCGAAGTCGGCATAGACCTTCTGCAGCTGCGCCGTATAGGCGATGCATTCGTCGAGGATCTGGTCTTCCGTGCAGAAGATGTGGCCGTCGTCCTGCGTGAAGCCGCGCACGCGCATGATGCCGTGCAGCGCGCCGCTGGGTTCGTTGCGGTGGCATTGGCCGAACTCGCCGTAGCGCAGCGGCAGGTCGCGGTAGCTGCGCAGGTCGCTCTTGAAGATCAGCACGTGGCCCGGGCAGTTCATCGGCTTGAGCGCGTACTCGCGCTTCTCCGACTCCGTCGTGAACATGTTGTCACGGTAGTTCTGCCAGTGGCCCGTCTTCTCCCACAGGCTCTTGTCGAGAATCTGAGGGCCCTTCACTTCCCAGTAGCCCGTGTCGCGGTAGATGCCGCGCATGTACTGCTCGACCTGCTGCCAGACCGCCCAGCCCTTGGGGTGCCAGAACACCACGCCCGGCGCCACTTCGTCGATGTGGAACAGGTCGAGTTCCTTGCCCAGCTTGCGGTGGTCGCGCTTCTCGGCTTCCTCGATGCGCTGGATGTACTGGTCCAGCTGCTTCTTGTCGGCCCAGGCCGTGCCGTAGATGCGCTGCAGCTGCTCGTTCTTGGCGTCGCCGCGCCAGTAGGCACCGGCCAGCTTCGTGAGCTTGAAGACCTTCAGGAAGCGCGTGTTCGGCACGTGCGGGCCGCGGCACATGTCGACGTATTCCTGGTGGTAGTACAGGCCCATGGCCTGCTCGTCGGGCATGTCTTCGACCAGGCGCAGCTTGTAGTCCTCGCCGCGCGACTTGAAGACCTCGATGACTTCCGCGCGCGGCGTCATCTTCTTGATCACGTCGTAGTCCTGCGCGATCAGCTCGCGCATGCGCGCCTCGATGGCGGCCATGTCCTCGGGCGTGAAGGGCCGCTCGAACGAGATGTCGTAGTAGAAGCCTTCGTCGATCACCGGCCCGATGACCATCTTGGCCGTCGGGTACAGCTGCTTCACCGCATGGCCGACCAGGTGGGCCGTCGAGTGGCGAATGATCTCCAGGCCCTCGTCGTCCTTGGGCGTGATGATCTGCAGCCTGGCATCGCGGTCGATGACGTCGCTGGCATCGACGAGCTTGCCGTCGATCTTGCCGGCCACCGTCATCTTGGCGAGGCCGGGACCGATGGACTGGGCCACTTCGGCCACCGAAACCGGGCCGGGGAACTCGCGGCGCGAGTTGTCGGGGAGCGTGATCTGGATCATGTGAAAACCTCGGGGAGAAAAACAAAAAAGCGCGGTGGATGCCGCGCTTTGCTTGGTTGGTGCGCTGGAAAAACCAGCGAGCGCGGGGCTACCGGCCCTTTCCTTCGAAGAAGAAAAAGCCGCTGAATCCTTGCGGGGTAGTTCGCGGTGTCATAACCAAGGTGCCTTTCTCGCTCTTGTTGAGTGCAGAGTGGGCGATTCTAGCCGCTGCCCGCTTCAGCCGCGCGCCTCGAACAGGAGGCTGGAAACGCACTGCCCGACCGGCCCGTCGCGGTCGTGCAGCTGCCCGACGGCATAGCCCGTGCCCATCGGGCCCGCAAGCGTGAGGGCATCGACCAGCATCCAGTCGCCGCGCGGCGCGCGCCGCAGGTTGATCGTCAGGTCGGCATTGACGAAGCCCAGCCGCGCCGGATGCGCCCACTGCGAGATGCCCGCCACGAGATCGGCCGCCGAGGCCACCTGGGCCAGCGGCGATGCGGCCTCGGCGTCGACCAGCGGTCGGCCCAGGCGCAACCATGCGGCGGCCGGGCCGGGCTCGAGGATCTGCCCGCGCGCCATGCGCACGTCCACGCCGGCAAAGAACGGGCTCATGCGGGACGCCGCCACGGGAATGGGCACGCCCTCTTCCGGCGGTGCGAATGTCGCGGCGGCGAAGGCGTCGGCGGCCGGCAGCGCGGGCGTCTGCCCGCTGCGCAGCAGCAAGGCGGTACACCGCAACACCGACTTGCCGTCCTGGAGCATGTCGAACGCCACCGTGCGCGCCTTGGCGCCGTCGCGCAGCAGCGTGAATTCGAGCGTGATCGGTGCCCGGCTTGCCGGGCGCCAGAAATCGAAGCTCAACCGCGCCACCTCGCGGCTGCGGCTCACCTCGTGCGCCTGGAGCGCGCGCACGAGCAAGGCAGCAGTCGCGCTGCCCTGCAGGGCGTCGGCGGACCACGGGCCGATGGCCGCCTCGGTGGGCACGAAGCGTTCGCCATCGCTGACGAACACCGGGTCGCCGACGGGCGTCGTCATGGGCTGCACCTGCACGCTCACGACGCCGCGGCCGCCACGTTCTTGAGGCCCAGCACCTCGATCGGCTCGATCGAGGGCGGCCCGGCGAACAGCTCGGGCGCCTGCGCCATCAGGGCCTGGGCGATCGGGCCGGTCAGGTGGGCCTGGCGGCCGGCCTCGTCCTCGAACGCATCGAACACGCCGAAGGTGCTGGGCGACAGCCGCAGCGCAAACCAGATCGGCGTGGTCTTTTCCTCGCGCGCCATGGCCAGGCCGGCCTCGAGGAATTGCTGGACGGCGGCTTCCTTGCCGGGCTTGGCTTCAAGGCGGGCGAACAGTGCGAACTTGATCATGGGACATCTCCTGGGGTGGACAACAACGGCGCACGGGATTGCGCGGCGCTGGCATGGACTCTAGGCAAGCCCCGCCTTCTGGACCATTGGCTCTTTTGACATCTTTGGTATCGTTATTGCCATGAAACTCGATGTCCTCGCCCTCGACGGCGTGTTCGACTCCGGCCTGGCCACGGTGCTCGACGTCTTCACCACCGCGAACGAACTCGCCGCCATGCTGCAGCTCGACGTGGCACCTTTCGACGTCACCATCGTGGGCACCCGCAAGCGCGTGCGCACCGCCCAGGGTTTCACCGTGCCGGTGACGCACACGCTGGCCGACACCGGCGCCGCCACCGACTGGCTGGTCGTCCCAGCGCTCGGCTGCAAGATGCCCGAGACGCTGGAGCCCGCCCTGCAACGCGCCGACGTCCGCGATGCCTGCGCGGCACTGCGCGCGCGCGCCGAAGACGGCGGCTGCATCGCCGCCGCGTGCATCGGCACCTTCGTGCTGGCGGAAGCCGGCGTGCTCGCGGGCCACAAAGCGACCACCACCTGGTGGCTGGCCACCCTCTTCCGGCAGCGCTATCCGGCGGTGCTGCTCGACGATTCGCGCATGCTGGTCAGCTCGGGGCCGCTCGTCACGGCGGGCGCGGCGCTGAGCCACGTCGACATGGCGCTGTGGCTGGTGCGCCAGGCCAGCCCGGAACTCGCGGCGCTGGTCGCGCGCTACCTCATCGTGGACTCGCGCCCCTCGCAGTCGGCCTACGTGATCTCCGACCACCTCTCGCACGCCGACCCGCTGGTGGAGCGCTTCGAGCGCTGGGCGCGCGGCCGGCTGGCCGAGGGTTTCTCGCTCGACGAAGCGGCGCAGGCCGCGGGCACCAGCAAGCGCACGCTGGCCCGGCGCATGCAGCAGGTGCTGGGCAAGAGCCCGCTGTCGTACGTGCAGGACCTGCGCGTCGAACGCGCCGTGCACCTGCTCAAGACCAGCAACAAGAGCCTCGAGCAGATCGCGGGCATGGTCGGCTACGCGGACGGCGTCACCTTGCGCACGCTGCTGCGCCAGCGGCTGGGGCGCGGCGTGCGCGAGGTGCGGCTCGAAACCTGAGCCTGGCCCGTCGAGCGCCCACGAAAAAGCCCGGCACGAGGCCGGGCTTGGGGGGCGACAGCGCAACGCGCCGTCACTCAGCGATCAGCGAAGGCAGCTCAGTGGAACTGTTCTTCTTCGGTCGAACCGGTCAGCGCCTTCACGCTGGACGAGCCGCCCTGGATCACGGTGGTCACGTCGTCGAAGTAGCCGGCGCCGACTTCCTGCTGGTGCGACACGAAGGTGTAGCCCTTGTCGCGTGCGGCGAACTCGGGTTCCTGCACCATGTTGACGTAGTGCTTCATGCCTTCGCCGTTGGCATACGCGTGGGCGAACTGGAAGGTGTTGAACCAGTTGATGTGGATGCCGGCCAGCGTGATGAACTGGTACTTGTAGCCCAGTGCCGACAGGTCTTCCTGGAACGAGGCGATCTGCTTGTCGTCCAGGTTCTTCTTCCAGTTGAACGACGGCGAGCAGTTGTACGACAGCAGCTTGCCGGGGCAGGCGGCGTGCACGGCTTGCGCGAATTCACGGGCGAAGCCGATGTCCGGCACGCCGGTTTCGCACCACACCAGGTCGGCGTACGGGGCGTAGGCGACGCCGCGGCTGATGGCTTGCTCCAGGCCGTTCTTGACGCGGTAGAAGCCTTCTTGCGTGCGCTCGCCGGTCAGGAAAGGCTTGTCGTTGGCGTCGTGGTCGGACGTGATCAGGTTCGCGGCTTCCGCATCGGTGCGGGCCAGGACGATGGTCGACACGCCCATGACGTCGGCGGCGAAACGCGCCGAGATCAGCTTCTCGCAGGCTTCCTGCGTCGGCACGAGCACCTTGCCGCCCATGTGGCCGCACTTCTTGACAGCCGCCAGCTGGTCTTCGAAGTGCACGCCGGCAGCGCCCGACGCGATCATGTTCTTCATCAGTTCGAAGGCGTTCAGCACGCCGCCGAAGCCGGCTTCCGCGTCCGCGACGATCGGCAGGAAGTAGTCGATGAACTCCTTGTCGCCCGGGTTGATGCCACGGCCCCACTGGATTTCGTCGGCGCGCTTGAAGGTGTTGTTGATGCGACGGACCATCGTCGGCACCGAGTCGTAGGCGTACAGCGACTGGTCGGGGTACATCGTTTCCGAGGTGTTGCCGTCGGCGGCGACCTGCCAGCCCGACAGGTACACGGCTTCCAGGCCGGCCTTGGCTTGCTGCATGGCCTGGCCGGCGGAGATCGCGCCGAAGGCGTTCACGTAGCCCTTCTTGGCACCGCCGTTGATCTTGGCCCAGAGCTTTTCAGCGCCGCGCTTGGCCAGCGTGTGCTCGATGGGGAGCGAACCGCGCAGGCGAACCACGTCGGCCGCGCTGTAGCCGCGCTTCACGCCCTTCCAGCGCGGGTTGGTGGCCCAGTCCTTTTCGAGGGCGGCAATTTGCTGTTCGCGGCTCAGTTGTTCGTTCAGGGTCTGGGGCATGGTCACTCCGTGAGGTTGATTGAAGGTTGGCGTTGCGGCCGTGGGGTTACTGTAATCCGATTGCGGACTCTTATGTCTTATAGAAGACATATTTTTGAACCAACAAAATCAACAACTTACGGAGATATTTCTCAATGAGAAATTATTTTTCTCATATCGAGAAAAAATATTGCGGCGCAGCAGTTCAGATTTTCGCGATGCGGAATCACTCTTTCGGTTGTGAAAACCACGCCTATCCCGCGGCGCCCGCCGCATGCGCGATCCAGTCGCCGCTGTCGATCACATGGCGGCCCGCGATGCGCGTCGGATGGATCTCGTAGACCAGGCAGTCGATCGATTGCGCGCCCACCGCCACGCGCACGCGGCGCCGGATGTACTCGCCCGAATCGTCGTCGGCCACTTCCTCGAGCCGGTCGAGTTCGCGCTCGACCTGCGGCGCGATGCGATAGACCTCGCCCCTCACGCGGCCCGCGCCGCCAAGCACCACGCCCGGGTACGCGCCCAGGTCATACAGCGTGCCCGCGATGACGGCCTCGCCGACGAACACCGGCGCCGGCCGGTAGCGCGTGATGTCGTTGCGCCCGCCGCGCCGCAGCGTGCCGTAGACAAGAACGTGGGGCATCATCGAATCCATCCGATCAACAACCAGCGCCCAGTCTATTGAACCCCGCCGCTTCCACCTCCGGCCGCCTCGTGGCCTACGGCTGCCTGGCCTTGAGCATGTCGCTCGTCGGCATCTACGTCGCCCTCTCCAAGCCGCTGGTGGCAGCCTTCCCCGTGCTGCTGCTGGCGTGGCTGCGCTTCGGCATCGCGGCACTCGCCATGCCGCATTGGCTCCAACCCACGCCCGACGAGCCGCCCATGAGCGCACGCACGCGCGGGCTCGTGTTCCTCGAGTCCTTCCTCGGCAACTTCCTGTTCTCGATCTGCATGCTGTTCGGCGTGAGCCTCACGAGCGCCGTGTCGGCGGGCGTGATCATGGCGTCGATCCCCGCCGTGGTCGCGGTGGCGAGCTGGCTCTTCCTGCGCGAGCGCATCACGGCGCGCATCGGGCTGGCCATCGGCTGCGCCGCGCTCGGCATCGGCCTGCTCGCTTTCACGCCGACGCATGCACCGCCCGCCACCGGCAGCGCGGCCGGCGCGTCGTCGATGCCATGGCTGGGCAACCTGCTCGTGTTCTGCGCGGTGCTCTGCGAAGCCGCCTATGCGGTGATCGGCAAGTCGCTCACCGGCAAGCTGGGGCCCAAGCGCATCGCGTCGCTCATCAACCTGTGGGGCTTCGTGCTGTCGATGCCCTTCGGCATCTGGTTCGCGCTGCAGTTCGACTTCACCGCCGTGCGCTTCGGCACCTGGGCGCTGCTCGTGGCCTACGCGCTGGCCGCCAGCATCTGGACCGTGTGGCTGTGGATGACCGGACTTCGCCACGTACCAGCGGCACAAGCGGGTGTCTTCACTGTCTTGCTGCCCGTCAGCGCGGCCCTCGTGGGCGTGCTTGTGCTGGGGGAAAACCTCACTTCGCCGCAGCTGCTTGCGTTCGCGATCGCCCTCGTGGGCGTGGTGCTGGCGACGTGGCCGGGGCGACGAACGTGAACAACGCCCCTTCTCCCCTCTGAAAAAACAACAGCTCCCAATGAAAAAAGCGCTTTTTCCCTTGGAAACGCGTTTTTTCTCATTTAGCATCCGCATTGCCACTGGAGACGCAAGTTTTTCATTGGTGAACGTTCAACCAAAAAAGGAAATCAACCATGGCAACTGCAAAGAAGGCTCCGGCCAAGAAAGCTCCGGCAAAGAAGGCCGCTCCCGCAAAGAAGGCTGCGGCTCCTGCAAAGAAGGCCGCACCGGCCAAGAAGGCAGCGGCGCCCGCCAAGAAGGCTGCTCCTGCAAAGAAGGCTGCACCGGCGAAGAAGGCTCCTGCAAAGAAGGCCGCTCCCGCCAAGAAGCGCACCCCCAACGCTGCGTTCATGAAGGCCCTGACCCCCAGCCCGGCACTGGCCGCTGTGGTCGGTTCGACGCCTCTGCCGCGCACCGCTGTGGTGAGCAAGCTGTGGGACTACATCAAGAAGAACAACCTGCAAGACAAGGCCAACAAGCGCAACATCAACGCCGACGCCAAGCTGAAGGAAATCTTCGGCAAGGCCCAGGTTTCGATGTTCGAACTGGCTGCGCTGATTGGCAAGCACGTCAAGTAAGCGTTCGGGGGCCTCGTGCTCCTGAGTCAAAAAGCCCGCGTCATGCGGGCTTTTTTTTCGCCTGCAGCAAGCCCTCACCCGCCTCGAAGAAGCGCGCGGGCGTGCAGCCGAAGTGCTTGCGGAAGGCCTCGATGAAGGCGCTCACCGAGCTGTAGCCCACCGTCAGCGCCACCGCCGTCACCGGCTCGCGCAGGCTCAGCAACTCCACGGCCTTCAGCAAACGCGCCTGCTGGCGCCATTGCGTGAAGCTCAGTCCGGTCTCTGCGGCGAAGCGGCGCGTGAGCGTGCGCCGGGCCATGCCGATGCGATCCGCCCAGTCGTCGATGCCGTCGGCCAGCGCCGGATCGTCTGCCAGCGCACGCGCCATCGCCACCAGCCGCGGGTCCTGCGGCATGGGCAGGTGCAGCGACTCGCGCCCGCCGGCCGCCAACTCGTCGACCAGCACACCCACCAATCGCGCGCGGCGGGGCTCCTGCAGTGCGTCGGATGGGTCCATCGACATCAGCCGCGTCACCAGCTCCCGCACCAGCGGCGTGGCGGCAAAGACATGCGGCCCATCCGGCAGCGCCTCCGCGGCCGACGCATCGATGTGCAGGCTCCACCCCGACGTGGCACCGAAGCTCTGCGCGGCATGGGCGCAACGCGGTGCGATCCAGCCGATCCATCCCGGCGGCTGCACCCAGCGCCCCGCGGGCGTCTCGATGACCTGCAGGCCTTCGCGCAGTGCGAACAGCTGGCCGGTCGCGTGCGCGTGGTAGCCCGTGACGCGCGGCGCTTCGTGCGCGTAGCGCCAGAGCGTTGCAATCGACTCAGCCGCCATGGTTGGCCCGCAGACGGTATCGATTGGCCCCGCGCCGCAAGCCGAGCACCGCCCTGCTGCCTAGCATCGGATGCATCTCCACCCGACTCACCAAGGAACCACCATGAAAGCGCAAGACATCATTCCCGACGGACAGGACTTCACCGTCATCGACGGCCACACCGTGCGCAAGGGCTCGGTCGGCGCCTTCCTCGCCAATGCGCGCGTGCTCGAAGACCCGAACGCCACGGCCGACGAACGCCGCGTCGCCCGCGACGACCTCGCGGCGCTGATTCCCACGCTCGACGCGCTCGGCCTGTTCGACGTCTTCGAACTGCGCTCGCCCGCGCTGCGCGACGAGGTGGCCCGCCATCGCGTGACGCTCAGCCCTGCGCCTGCTGCTTCGCCGCGCGCGTGATCGACGCCAGCGTGCCGCGCGTGGTGATCACTTCGGGGTCGAGCGGGATCTCGATCAGCGTGCCGGTGTCGGCCGCCAGAGCGCGCAGCAGCGCGGCTTCGAACTGCGCCGTCTCGGTGACGCGCTCGGCCGCGTAGCCGTAGGCGCGCGCCAGGGCGCAGAAGTCGGGGTTGCGCAGCGCGGTGCCGCTGGTGCGCTCCGGGTACTCGCGCTCCTGGTGCATGCGGATCGTGCCGAACATGCCGTTGTTGAGCAGCACGACGATGCTCTTGCCGCCATGCTGCGAGGCCGTGGCCAGCTCCTGCCCGTTCATCAGGAAGTCGCCGTCGCCCGCGATGGTGAAGGCCACGCGCCCGGTGGCGATGCTCGCGGCAATGCCCGCTGGCACGCCGTAGCCCATCGCCCCGCTGGTGGGCGCCAGCTGCGTCTTGGCGCCCTTGGCCAGGCCGTGGTAGCGGAAGTAGCGATGCACCCAGCTCGCGAAGTTGCCCGCGCCGTTGGTGATGGCCGCATCCGCCGGCAGGTGCTTCTGCAGCAGCGCCACCACGGCCGCCATGTCGACCGCACCGCGCGGCGTCTCGGCCGGCATGCCGGCGAGCGCCTGCGGCTGCAGCCAGGCTTCGTAGTCCGTGTGCAGCTGCTGCGTCCAGGCTTCCCACGGCAGCGAAGGTGGCGCGCTCAGCACCTCGAGGCTGCGCGCCGCGGCGCTCATGCCCGCGTTGATCGCCAGGTCGGCCTGGTAGACGCGGTTCAGCTCCTCGGCGCTCGCATGGATGTGCACCAGCGTCTGCTTGGCCTTCGGCGCTTCGAGCAGCGTGTAGCCGCCGGTCGTCATCTCGCCCAGGCGCGGGCCGATGGCCAGGACCAGGTCGGCGTCCTTCACGTGCTGCGCGAGCTTCGGGTTGATGGCGATGCCCACGTCGCCCGCGTACTGCGGGTGGTGGTTGTCGAAGGTGTCCTGGAAGCGGAAGGCGTTCGCCACCGGCAGGCGCCAGTTCTCGGCGAAGCGCTGCAGCGCCTGCGCGGCCTGCGGCGTCCAGCCGCCGCCGCCGGCGATCAGCAGCGGGCGCTGCGACTTCAGCAGCAGCTCGCGCAGCGTGCGCAGCGCGCCCGGGTCGCTCCACGGCTGGACCGCCTCCACGCGCGCCAGCGGCCGTGCCGCCGTCTCGGTGCGCAGCATGTCCTCGGGCAGCACCAGCACGACCGGGCCCGGCCGGCCGTTCATCGCGGTGGCGAAGGCGCGCGCGATGTACTCGGGAATGCGGTCGGCGTCGTCGATGCGCTCCACGCGCTTCGCAAAGCCCTTGGTGCTCGGCCCGAAGAAGCTGGCGTAGTCCACTTCCTGGAAGGCCTCGCGGTCGCGGAAGTCGCTGCCGACGTCGCCCACGAACAGCACCATCGGCGTCGAGTCCTGGAACGCGTTGTGCACGCCGATCGAGGCATTGGTCGCGCCCGGCCCGCGCGTCACGAAGCACACGCCCGGGCGCCCCGTGAGCTTGCCGTGCGCCTCGGCCATGAAGGCCGCGCCGCCCTCCTGCCGGTTCACCACGAAGCGTGCGCGGTCGCGGTAGGCATGGAAGCCGTCGAGCACCGCCAGGAAGCTCTCGCCCGGCACGCCGAAGGCGAGTTGCATGCCTTGTTCGACCAGGCACTCGACGATCAGGTGGCCCGCGGGTTGTGATGTACTCATGGAAAGTTCGAACCTCAGTTGCAAATGTCTCCGGCGATTATGTGTGCCTGCCTTCCACGCCTTGTCTTAATTCCCCAATTGGTTAAATTCGCGTCATGAAGGCCCCCAAGGACTCTTTGCCCGAAACGCTCGAGCCGCGCTCGCGCGACGCCGACCGCTCGCAGCTGGCCATCCTCGCGTCGGCGCGCGACGAGTTCGCCGCGCGCGGCCTGGCCGGTGCGCGCATGGACAGCATCGCCGAGCGCGCGGGCCTGAACAAGCGCCTCATCTACTACTACTTCGGCAGCAAGGACGACCTGTTCCTGGCCGTGCTGGAGCGCGTGTACGCCGACATCCGCGCCGCCGAGCAGCGCCTGCACCTGGACGAGATCGAGCCCGTCGAGGCGATCCGCCAGCTGGTGTCGTTCACCTGGCACTACTACCTGGAGCACCCCGAGTTCATCACGCTGCTCAACAGCGAGAACCTGCACGGCGCGGCGCACCTGAAGCGTTCCGACCGCATCCAGGAGATGAACTCGCCGCTGGTGCAGCTGCTCGACACCGTGCTGGAGCGCGGCAAGAAGGACAACCTCTTTCGCGCCGGCGTCGACCCGGTGCAGCTGTACATCTCGATCGCCTCGCTGTGCTACTTCTACCTCTCGAACAACCACACGCTGTCGGCCATCTTCGGGCGTGACCTGCGTGCCCCCAAGGCGATGGCGCAACGCCTCTCGCACATGACCGACCTCGTGCTGGGCTACGTCCTGCACTGAGCCTTCGGGCGCTGCAGGCACCCTTTTCCACGCCCCCGGGTTTTCACCAAGCAGCGTCGGTTGACGCTGCGGCGCAGCCGTTCCTACAATTCACTAATTCACTCAATGGTGAATTGATGACTCAAGAACTGCGGCCCGACCGCGCGGAGACAACCTTGAAGCAACTTGCACGCACCACCCTCCTGGCCTCGCTGACCTGCCTGGCCGCCCTGCTGCCGGGCCTGGCCGCAGCGCAGAACGGCTACCCCACCAAGCCGATCCGCGTGATCGTTCCGTTCGCCGCCGGCAGCACGACGGACATCATTGCCCGCGCCATCGCCGACAAGATGGGCACCAGCATGGGCCAGGCGCTGATCATCGAGAACCGCGGCGGCGCCAGCGGCACCATCGGCCAGCAGGCGGTGGCCACGGCCGCGCCCGACGGCTACACGGTGATGATCCATTCGTCGTCGCACACGGTGAGCCCGTCGACCTTCGCCAAGCTGCCCTTCGACACGGTGCACGACTTCGCGGGCGTCACGCCGATCTCGTCGCTGCCCAACGCGCTGGTCATCTCGCCCAGCAAGAACATCAAGACCCTGCCGCAGCTGCTGGCCGCCGCGCGCGCCAAGCCCGGCAGCATGAACTTCGCCTCGGCCGGCCAGGGCAGCGCCACGCACCTGAACGCCGAGAAGTTCAAGATGGCCGCGAAGATCGACGCGACCAACATCCCGTTCAAGGGATCGGGCGAGGCCGTCACCGAAGTGCTCTCGGGCCGCGTCGACTACTACTTCTCGCCCATCGCGCCCGTCATCGGCCAGATCAAGGAAGGCCAGCTGCTGGCGCTGGCCGTGGGCTCGCCCAAGCGCGCCGCCGCCCTGCCCGACGTGCCCACCACCACCGAGGCCGGCGTGCCCGGCTCCGAGTTCAACTTCTGGATCGGCATGATGGCGCCCGCCAAGACCCCGCGCGACATCGTCAACCGCCTGCACGACGAAGTGGTCAAGGCCCTGGCCACGCCCGAGGTGAAGGAGCGTTTCCTCAAGCTGGGCGCCGACGCCTGGACGCTCAAGCCCGAGCAGTTCGACGCCTACATCAAGGACGAGATCACCAGCAACGCACAGCTCGTGAAGGCCGCCGGCCTCGCGGTCCAGCAGTAACAGCAGACACGCCGAGGTCTCGCGCCGCGTCGTGCACGCGGGGCAGCCCGGCCTGCCCCGGCGTTGCCACGCGCCACGCCGATCGAAGCCCCTTTCTTTTTCCCCCGCATCTCCCCAAGGAACCCACGATGGCCATCCAACGTCTCGGAATCATCATGCACGGCGTCACCGGACGCATGGGCATGAACCAGCACCTGATCCGCTCCATCTGCGCCATCCGCGCCCAGGGCGGCGTGACGCTGTCCAACGGCGACAAGGTCATGCCCGACCCGATCCTCATCGGCCGCAACGCCGAGAAGATGGAAGCGCTCGCCAAAGCCCACAACATCCCGCGCTGGGGCACCGACCTCGACCAGGCGCTCGCAAACAAGGACGACACCGTCTTCTTCGACGCCGGCACCACGCAGATGCGTCCCACGCTGCTGGCCAAGGCCATCCGCGCCGGCAAGCACGTGTACTGCGAGAAGCCGATCGCTACCAACCTCAACGAAGCCGTCGAGATCGCCCGCCTGGCCGACGAAGCCGGCAAGGCCACGGGCCTGAAGCACGGCGCGGTGCAGGACAAGCTCTTCCTGCCCGGCCTGCGCAAGCTCGACATGCTGCGCCGCGCGGGCTTCTTCGGCCGCATGCTCAGCGTGCGCCTGGAATTCGGCTACTGGGTGTTCGAGGGCGACCTGCAGCCCATCCAGCGCCCGAGCTGGAACTACCGCAAGGAAGACGGCGGCGGCATGATCCTGGACATGATGTGTCACTGGCGCTACGTGCTGGACAACCTGTTCGGCGAGGTGAAATCGGTGTCGTGCATCGGCGCCACCCACATCCCCACGCGCTGGGACGAAGCCGGCAAGCCCTACGAGGCCACCGCCGACGACGCGGCCTACGCCACCTGCGAACTCACGGGCCACAACGGCGAGCCGGTGATCGCGCAACTCAACATGAGCTGGGCCACGCGCGTGCGCCGCGACGATCTCGTGACCTTCCACGTCGACGGCACCGACGGCTCGGCCGTGGCGGGCCTGTCGAGCTGCCGCGCCCAGTCGCGCGTGGCCACGCCGCGCCCGGTGTGGAACCCCGACGAGAAGCAGACCATGAACTTCTTCGACCAGTGGCAGGAGATTCCGGACTCGCAGGTCTACGACAACGGTTTCAAGATCCAGTGGGAACACTTCATTCGCCACGTGGTGGAAGACGCGCCCTACAAGTGGACGCTGCCCGAAGGCGCCAAGGGCGTGCAGCTGGTCGAGGCCGCGCTCGCCTCGTGGCAGGAGCGCCGCTGGATCGACGTGCCCACGCTGAAGGTCTGAAGAAAAAAAGCCATGGCACTGTCGCTGACCCTCCCCACCGCGAGCGGCGCGCTCGCGCCCTACGCCCTGCGCGGCACCGCGCCGGTGAAGCCCGACGCGGGCGTCAAGTTCGACCGCATCGCCTACTCGGCCGCGCACGTCGTCGCCGACCCGCTCGCCGCCATCGACCCGTGGCTGCAATGCGCGGTCGACTGGGACACCACCATCGCCTACCGCCGCCACCTGTTCTCGCTGGGCCTGGGCGTGGCCGAGGCGATGGACACCGCGCAGCGCGGCATGGGCCTCGACTGGCCCACCTCGCTCGAACTGATCCGCCGCTCGCTCGACGCCGCGAAGGACGTGCCCGGCGCGCTCGTCGCCTCGGGCTGCGGCACCGACCACCTCAACATCGACGACGTGAAGAGCGTCGACGACGTGATCCGCGGCTACGAGGAGCAGATGGCCGCCATCGAGGCGCTCGGCGGCAAGCTGATCGTGATGGCGAGCCGCGCGCTGGCCCGCGTGGCGAAGAGCCCCGCCGACTACGAGCGCGTGTACGACCGCATCCTGAGCCAGGCGAAGCAACCCGTGGTGCTGCATTGGCTGGGCGACATGTTCGACCCGGCGCTCGCGGGCTACTGGGGCACCAAGGATGTCGATGCGGCGATGGACACCGCCGTGGGCATCATCGCGGCGCATCCAGAGAAGGTCGACGGCATCAAGATCTCGCTGCTCGACAAGGACAAGGAAATCGCCATGCGCCGCCGCCTGCCGAAGGGTGTGCGCATGTACACGGGCGACGACTTCAACTACGCCGAACTGATCGCCGGCGACGGCTTCGGCAGCGAGCCGACGCACGGCAAGAGCGATGCGCTGCTGGGCATCTTCGACGCCATCGCGCCCGCCGCGAGTGCCGCGCTGGGCGCACTGGCGCAAGGCAACAGCGAGAAGTTCCACGCGATCCTCGGCCCCACGGTGCCGCTGTCGCGCCACATCTTCGCGGCGCCCACGCGCTTCTACAAGACGGGCGTGGTGTTCATGGCCTGGCTCAACGGCCACCAGAAGCACTTCACGATGGTGGGCGGGCAGCAGAGCACGCGCTCGCTGCAGCACTTCGCCGAGTTGTTCCGGCTGGCCGATGCGGCCAACCTGCTGGAGCAGCCCGAGCTTGCGGTGCGGCGTATGAAGACGTTGCTGGCCTTGCACGGCGTGGAAGGCTGAGCGAACCCATGCGCGATTTCTCGCAGAACCACGACTGGCTGTCGATCAACACGGCGACCATCCGCAAGCAGTCGGGCGCCGAGGTGCCGCTGGACCGCCTCATCGACCAGTGCGCCGAACGCGGCATCCGCGCCATCAGCCCATGGCGCGACCAGGTCGCGGCCGTCGGGCTCGACAAGGTGGCGAAGCAATTGAAGGCGCACGGCATCGGCCTCTCGGGCTACTGCCGCGGCGGCTTCTTTCCGGCGCCCGATGCGGCCGGCCTGAAGGCCGCGCTCGACGACAACCGCCGCGCCATCGACGAGGCAAAGACGCTCGACGCACCCTGCCTCGTGCTGGTCGTCGGCGCCCTGCCCGGCGCGCTCGACGGCAAGGCGGCGTACAAGGACATCAGCCGCGCGCGCAATGAAGTGCGCGACGGCATCGCCGCATCGCTCGACTACGCGCGCGAAGTCGGCATGCCACTGGCCATCGAACCCCTGCACCCGATGCAGGCTGCCGACCGCGCCTGCATCAACACGCTCGAGCACGCGCTCGACCTGTGCGACGAACTCGATGCGGGCAAGACCGGCATGCTCGGCGTTGCGCTCGACATCTACCACGTGTGGTGGGACCCGAAGCTGCAACAGCAGATCGCCCGCGCCGGCCGCGAACGGCTGCTGGCGTACCACGTCTGCGACTGGCTCACGCCGACGCGCGACCTGCTCTCCGATCGCGGGATGATGGGTGATGGGGTCGTCGAATTGAAGAAGATTCGCGGGTGGGTCGAGGACGCGGGGTTTGCGGGGTTCAGCGAGGTCGAGATTTTTTCGAACCTGGACTGGTGGCAACGGCCTGGGGCCGAGACGCTCGACGTTTGCATCGAGCGGCACAAGACTGCCGTCTGAACGCTGCTGTTCAGGGCGCGTGCCCAGGCCACCGGGCACTTCCCTCCGCGAATGTCCCCCGGGCTTCGCCCTCCTCCTTGATTTCGCTGCGGGAAGCACCCAGTGGCCTGGGCACGAGGCACGCCGCTCGTGTGCGGCCGATCAACGACCACCCTGAGCACGGCTCAAGAAAGCCACCTGTGCTGCAATCCGCCCCATGGCTGACCCCACCCTCGACGACCTGCGCCGCTACGCCGTCGCGCGCACCCTCTTCACGCCGACGACGCTGCCGGCCGCCATCCGCAAGCTCGGCTTCGTGCAGGCCGACCCGATCCGTGCGCCGGCGCGGGCGCAAGACCTCACGCTGCGCCACCGCGTGAAGGACTACCGCGCGGGCGATCTCGAAAGCCGTTACGCGCGGCTTGCGATCGAGGAGGACTGCCTCGTCAACTACGGCTTCCTGCCGCGCGAACACCTGGCGCTGATGCATCCGCGCGAGGCCAACAAAGCCTGGGACGCCGACACGCGCCGCAAGGCCGCCGACGTGCTGGCCTATGTGCGCGAGCACGGCCCGGTGCATCCGCGCCAGGTCGAGCAGCACTTCGCGCATGGCCGCATCCAGAACTACTGGGGCGGCTCCAGCAATGCCACCACGCACCTGCTCGACGGCATGCACTACCGCGGCCTGCTGCGCGTGGTGCGGCGCGACAGCGGCACGCGGGTCTACGAGGCCGTGAGCCATCCGCCCGCCGACGACAGCCCTGCAGGGCGCGCGCAGCGTGCGGCGGCGCTCATCGAACTGGTGGTGCGCAAGTACGCGCCGCTGCCGGCCACGAGCCTGACCTACCTCGTGCGCCTGCTCGGCTATGGCGCGCCGCACCTGGCCGCGCAGACCCAGGCGGCGCTGCGGCTGGCACGCGAGGAGCTGGCCAGTTGCCGCATCGACGGCACCACCTGGTACTGGCCCGCCGACGAGAACCCCGTCTCGCGCCGTCATGCGCCCGATGACGCGGTGCGGCTGCTCGCGCCCTTCGACCCGGTGGTGTGGGACCGCCGCCGCTTCGAGCTGCTGTGGGGCTGGACGTACAAGTTCGAGGCCTACACGCCCGCGCCGAAACGGCAGTTCGGCTACTACGCGCTGCCGATGCTGTGGCACGACCGCGTGATCGGGTGGGCCAACGTGAGTGCGTCGGAAGGTCGGTTGCAGCCGGCCTTCGGCTACGCCGACGCGAAGAAGCCGCACGGCGCGGCCTTCCGCGCGGGCCTCGACGAAGAACTGCACCGCATGACGCAGTTCCTCGCAGGCCGCTGACGCTGCCTTTTATAATCGCCCGCCTCAGCCAGCCGCCCGCGCCCGCCGCGAGCCCGCCAGCCGTCTTCGAAGGAACGAAGACGCAGCAGCCCGAGCGACGACACCCCCGTCGTCGCCCCCGGCCACTGCCCCCACGACGCCGTAGACACACAACACAAGCCGGATGCGCTTTCCTTTCGGAATGCGCCACGGCACGCGCTCGTTCGTTTCCGTTTTTTCCGATCGCACCCGAGAAGCCATGGCGCGCCTGACCGCGCCGCAGCCACTCCCCCGCCCTAGACACACCTGACGCAGGACACAGGAGAAGCTGCACATGACACTCAAGAATCGTCGCCCCAAAACGCCGCTCGCGCGGCGGGGCTATGCCACGCTCGCGGTCACCGCCGTGGCGCTTGCCGCCAGCGCACATGCCCACGCGCAAGAAGCCGCCGCTGCCGACACGCGGCAGGCCCTGCCCACCGTCACCGTCTCGGGCGATGCGGGCGAGACCGCCACCGGCCCCGTGACAGGCTTCGTCGCCAAACGCGGCAGCACCGCCACCAAGACCGACACGCCGCTGATCGAAACGCCGCAGGCCATCTCGGTCGTCACGCGCGACCAGATCGAAGCCCAGGGCGCGCTCACCCTGCGCGAGACCACCAACTACACGGCCGGCGTGGTGTCGAGCTACTTCGACAGCCGCGTGGATTCGTTCAAGGCCCGCGGCGGCGACGCCGTGCAGTACCTCGACGGCCTGCAACGCACCTACGGCACCTACAACGCCAGCCGGCCCGACCCGTACATGCTGGAGCGCGTGGAGCTGCTGCGCGGCCCCTCGTCGGTGCTGTACGGCCAGGGCGGCATCGGCGGCGTGCTCAACCTCGTGTCGAAGCGCCCGCAGGCCGAGACGCAGCGCGAGGTGCAGCTGCAGCTGGGCAACAACGCGCGCAAGCAGATCGCCGCCGACTTCACCGGCTCGCTCGATCCCGAGAGCAAGTGGATGTACCGCCTCGTGGCCGTGAACCGCGACAGCGGCACGCAGGTCGATCACGTGTCGGACGACCGCATCGCGATCGCGCCCTCGCTCACCTGGCGCCCGAACGCCGACACCTCGCTCACGCTGCAGGCGTCCTACCAGAAGGACAAGAGCGGTTCGCTGATCGGCTTCTTCCCGTGGCAGGGCACGCTGCTGCCCTCGCTGTACGGCCGCATCCCGACCTCGACCTTCACCGGCGAACCGGGCTTCGACCGCTTCGACACGCGCAGCACCTCGCTGGGCTACCTGTTCAGCCACCGCCTCAACGACACCTGGACGGTGCGCCAGAACCTGCGCTCGACCGAGAGCAAGGTCTGGTACAACACCTCGTACACCAGCTTCACGGCCAACCGCCTCACGGGCCGTCCGGCGCGCCCGGTGTTCAACGCCGACCAGCGCACCATCGAGCGCGACCTGAGCAGCGACATCAACGGCGGCAAGATGCTGCTGCTCGACAACCAGGCCGAAGCGCACTTCAGGACCGGCGAGGTCGAGCACACGCTGCTGCTGGGCGCCGACTTCCAGCGCAACACCACCTCCAAACTCTCGGGCCGCGGCCGTGCGGGCGCGCTCGACGTGTACGCGCCGGTGTACGGCAACTACACGGCGCCGACCAGCTACACGCGCGCACCCGAGGTGGTGCAGAAGCAGGCCGGCCTGTACGTGCAGGACCAGGTCAAGTACGGCCGCTGGATCGGCCTGCTGGGCCTGCGCCACGACAAGGCCACCACCGACACCGAAGGCCGCCCCGCCGCGGCGGCCGACGACAAGGCCACCACCAAGCGCGCCGGCCTGGTCTACCTGGCCGACGGCGGCTGGGCGCCGTACCTGAGCTATGCCGAATCGTTCCTGCCGCTGGGCGGCGTCGACACGTCGAACAACCCCTTCAAGCCGCAGCGCGGCAAGCAGTGGGAAGCCGGCGTGAAGTGGGAGCCCGCGGGCCAGCGCACCTCGTTCATGGCGGCCGTGTACGACCTGCGCGACACCAACCGCAAGACCCCCGACCCGACCAACCCGCTCAACAGCGTTCAGCTCGGCGAAGTGCACGTGAAGGGCCTGGAGCTCGAGTACAAGGGCAGCATCGCACGCGACTGGGACTGGATCGCCTCGTACGCCTACACCGACGCACGCGTGTCGAAGAGCAACGGCTCCGACCTGGGCAAGCGCATTTCGGGCGTGCCCAAGCACACGGCCTCGGCCTGGGTGACCAAGCGCTTCTCGATCGGCGGCCTGCACGGCTTCTCGGCCGGCGGCGGCGTGCGCTACCTGGGCAAGTCGTACGACGGCATGGACAACAACCTCGCGCCCGCGGTCACGCTGTTCGATGCGATGTTCGCGTGGGACAACGGTCCGCTGCGCCTGGCACTCAACGTCGCCAACCTGACCGACAAGGTGCAGATCACCACCTGCCTGGCGCGCGGCGACTGCTTCTACGGCCAGCGCCGTACCCTGACCGCGAGCGCGACGTACCGCTTCTGAAGCAAATCCCCGCGCGCTCGAAGGTCTGGCGCGCGGGCGACAACCGGCCCGGCGGCGTGCTTCTAGAATCGCGCCGTCGTCCGGTTCGCCGGACGGCAAGCGTTCTCAGGGCGGGGTGCAATTCCCCACCGGCGGTGATGGCAACGAAAGTTGCACAAGCCCGCGAGCGCCTCGGACCTGCCACAGGTTCGAGGGTCAGCAGATTTCGGTGCGATTCCGAAGCCGACGGTCACAGTCCGGATGAAAGAGAGCGCGAAATGCGGGCATGCCCGCGCGCCTTGCTTTGCTCTTTGTGGGCAAACCGGCGCGCGAGCGGGCCTGTGGTTTCGTGCGCCCTGATTCAGGAAACCTGCTTTCAAGAGGCACACCATGAGTCAGATCAACGACCTTCCCCTTTCTGCCGTCACCGCGTCGGGTTCGCCGCGCGGCCAGCGCATCGCATTCGTCGAGGCGCAATGGCATTCCGACATCGTCCACCAGGCACGCGACGCCTTTCTCGAGGAGATGCAGCGCCTGGGCGTGGCACGCGAGCGCATCGACATCTTCGATGTGCCCGGCGCCTTCGAGATTCCGCTGCACGCCAAGCGCCTGGCCAACTCGGGCAAGTACGCGGCCATCATCGGCTGCGCGCTGGTGGTGGACGGCGGCATCTACCGCCACGAGTTCGTCGCCAACACCGTCGTCAGCACGCTGATGTCGCTGCAGCTGGAGACCGACGTGCCGATCTTCTCGGCCGTGCTCACGCCGCACCACTTCCACGAGCACGTGGAGCACCGCAAGTACTTCCACCGCCACTTTGCGATCAAGGGCACGGAAGTGGCCGAGGCCTGCTTCAAGACGCTCGAGGCGCTGGACAAGGTCGACGCGCTGCTGGCCGCCTGAGCCGCCTGAGCGGGTTGGCAAGAGGCGCACGCCTGCAGTAACCTGCGCGGATGGCCTCTCCATCCGCCCCGGCGGTCGCAGCAGCAGCCGCCGACCGCTACACCCTCTATGGGGCGCCCGGCTCGGGCGCCACGCCCATCCACGCCGCGCTGACGCTGATCGGCGCGCAGGTCGACACGGTCGACATCGCCCCCTGGGAGGGCGAGTCCGAGCGCGAGCGGCTGACCGGCGTCAACCCGATGCAGCAGGTGCCCGCGCTCGTGCTGCCTTCGGGCGAAGTCATGACCGAGAGCGCGGCCATCCTCATCTGGCTGGGCGACCGCTATCCCGAGGCCGGGCTTTGCCCCGCGCCCGACGACCCGCGCCGCGCGCAGTACCTGCGCTGGATGGTCTACCTGCCGGCCTCGATCTATTCGATGTTCTGGGTGCGCGACGAGCCTTCGCGCCTCGCGGCCGATGCCGCCGCGCAGGCCGTGGTGCTCGAGCGCACGGCCGCGCGCATCGCGCACTGCTGGCACCTCATGGACACGCAGATCGACGAACCCGCGCCCTACCTGCTCGGCGACAAGATCAGCATGCTCGACCTGTACGTGACCGTGGTGTCGCGCTGGACGCCGACCCGCCGGCGCTTCTACCGCGTGGCGCCGCGCATGGCGCGCGTGGTGCGGCGCGTGGACGCCGACCCGCGGCTGGCGGCATTCTGGGCGGCGCGCTTTCCGTTCTCGATGGATGCGGACGAAGAGACAAGCTGAGGCCCGTTCGTCTCTTCTCATAATCGACGCCATGACCGCACGCACACCGACCACCGCCTACCCGATGACGATCTACCACAAGCCCAACTGCAGCACGTCGCGCAACGTGCTGGGCTTGATCCGCGAAAGCGGCGTGGAGCCCGAGATCGTCCTGTACCTGGAAACGCCGCCCTCGAAGAAGAAGCTGCGCGAGCTGGCGAAGGCCATGGGCCTGACGGCGCGCGACCTGCTGCGCACGAAGGAAGCGCCCTACGAAGAACTGAAGCTGGCGGACGAGAAACTGACGGACGACCAGCTGTTCGACGCGATCGTGGCGAACCCGATCCTGTTGCAGCGGCCCATCGTCGTGTCGCCGCGCGGCACGCTCATGTGCCGCCCTTGGGAACGCGTGCGCGAGATTCTTCCCGCTTAAGTCGGTTGATCTTCGGGCTGCTGCGCCAGCCCCCACGCGACATGCTCGCGCACCAGCTCGCTCGGATGTTCGGCGCGCGTGGCCAGCGCTTCCTTCGCGCCGCCCTCACCTGAGCGCACCGCATTGCCCAGCGCCACCGCGATGTTGCGCAGCCAGCGCTCGTGGCCGATGCGGCGGATCGGGCTGCCTTCGGTGCGGCGCAGGAAATCTTCTTCGCTCCACGCGAACAGCTCGGCCAGCGTGCGGCCCGTGAGCCCCTCGCGCGCATCGAAGTCGGGCAGCGTGCTCTTCTTCGCGAACTTGTTCCAGGGGCAGATCAGCTGGCAGTCGTCGCAGCCGTAGATGCGGTTGGCCATCAGCGGGCGCAGCTCCACCGGAATGGCGCCGGCGTGCTCGATCGTCAGGTACGAGATGCAGCGGCGCGCATCGAGCCGCTGCGGCGCGACGATGGCGCGCGTCGGGCACACGTCGATGCAGGCGCTGCAGCTGCCGCAGTGCGCGCTAACGGGCTCGCTCGGCGGCAGCGCCATGTCGACGTAGATTTCGCCCAGGAAGAACATCGAGCCCGCATCGCGGTCGAGCACCAGCGTGTGCTTGCCGCGCCAGCCCTGGCCGCTGCGCGAAGCGAGCTCGGCCTCGAGCACCGGCGCCGAATCGGTGAAGGCGCGGTGGCCGAAGGGGCCGACCTCTTCGGCGATCTTCTCGGCGAGTTTGGCCAGGCGGTTGCGCAGCACCTTGTGATAGTCGCGGCCCCGCGCATAGACCGACACGATGGCCTCGCCGGGCCGCGTGAGGCGGTCGAACTCGACGGCCTGCCAGTCGCCCGGTGTGTCGCGCGGCAGGTAGTCCATGCGCGCGGTGATCACGCTCACCGTGCCCGGCACCAGCTCCGCGGGCCGCGCGCGGCGGGTGCCGTGCGTTGCCATGTATTGCATTTCTCCATGGAACCCATGGGCCAGCCATTGCATCAGACCGTCCTCGGCGCTCGACAGATCGACGCCCGCGATTCCGATTTGGGAGAATCCGAGTTCCCGGGCCAAGGCCTGAATACGAGCAACGAGTGGATGGCTGACGATCACTTGCCGATTGTAGAAACGCGCACCCTGCGCTGGCAGGGCGAAGACGACACCGACGCGCTGGCGCGCGCGCTCGCCGCATCGCCCGCGTTGCGCGACGCTTTCATCGCGCTGCAGGGCGACCTGGGCGCCGGCAAGACCACCTTCGTGCGTCACCTGCTGCGCGCGCTCGGCATCACCGGGCGCATCAAGAGCCCCACCTACGCGGTGGTCGAGCCGCACGAGGCGCCCGACGGGCTGGCCATCTACCACTTCGACTTCTACCGCTTCGCCGACCCGCGCGAATGGGACGACGCGGGCTTTCGCGACATCTTCGCGGGCCCGGGCCTCAAGCTGGCCGAGTGGCCGGAAAACGCCGCGGGGCGCACCCCACCTGCCGACCTAGCTATTAAAATAGAAGCAATGACCGACGACACCCGCAGCGTGACCCTCCTGGCGAACACCCCTCGCGGCAGCGATCTGCTGGCGTGCCTGGCCGCATGAAGGCGACCGGCCTGAAACGGCGCGTGCTGCTGCAGGGCGGCAGCATCGCGCTGATGCTGGGCGTGCACCAGATCGCACGCGGCGCCAGCATCCTCGCCGTGCGCGTGTGGCCCGCCGCCGACTACACCCGCGTGACCATCGAATCCGACGCCCGCCTCAACTCGCAGCAGCTGGTGGTCGGCAGCCCGCCCCGGCTGGCCGTGGACATCGAGGGCATCGACCTGAACACCGAGCTGCGCGACCTCGTCGGCAAGATCAAGCCCGGTGACCCGTACATCAACGGCCTGCGCATCGGGCAGAACGCACCGAAGGTGGTGCGCATCGTGTTCGACCTGAAGCAGACCGTGCGTCCGCAGGTGTTCTCGCTGGCGCCCGTGGCCGCCTACAAGCACCGGCTGGTGCTCGACCTGTACCCCGAGCAGGCCATCGACCCGATGGAAGCGCTGATCGCCGAGCGGCTGCGCGATGCGCCCAAGAACGGCAGCGGCACCACCACCGCCCCCAGCAACGGCCCGGTCGTCGCCACCGCCC